>JAFDFZ010000161.1 GCA_019309565.1 Deltaproteobacteria bacterium | reverse complement strand
GGACGAAACTGAAACTCCAAAAGGCGGCATCCCGGCACAACTCAAAATCCTCTTTATAAAGCCCCAAATCAGATATTTCACCACCCCGGTTGTGAGCCAAGCGAAGTAAAGCAGAATCATAAACGACCGGTTCGCCGCAATGCTAAAACAGTGATATCGTCAGATTGTTCTGCCCCCAGGGTATGCTGCTCAATTTCGGCCAAAATTTGATCCACCATCTGCTGTGCTGATTTAAACTGCCGGGATAATCGATGCTGCAGCCTGTTCGTTCCAAAAAATACACCCTTTGGACTTTTCGCCTCTGTAAGGCCGTCTGTATATGCAAACAGCGTATCCCCTGGTTTAAGCTGAATGCAACTTACATCGAATCGATAATTCGGCAACATCCCCACCACCGTTCCTGTGGCTTCAAGACTGGTTTTTATGCCGTCTCGGCCCACGACCACAGGCGGGGGATGGCCGGCGTTAAGATAACTCAGCATGCCGGTTTGAGGCTTAAGGATGCCCATGAAAACCGTGGCGAACATGTTTGCGCTGCTGTGGGTGCATGCGATATACTGATTGGTCATTTCCATGCTGCGAGTCAAGATCTCTTCGGCAAGGGGCAACGAAGCGGTCTTGCTCGATGAAGCTTCGGTTATACGGTTTATGGCAAATGCCCTGATAAGGGTTCGAAACAAGGCCATATAAAGTGCAGACCCAACCCCCTTTCCGCACACATCTGCGATGACAAAACCGATCATGTGGTTTTCCTGTAAAATGAACATATCATAGAAATCTCCCGCCACCATCCGCGCCGGCCTGAAATGAGATACAACCTCCCATCCGCGTATGCTGGGAAGCGTTTTCGGGAAAAATCCATATTGAATATCCCGTCCTATTTTAAGCTCCTGCTCCATGGCGCCCCTGGCCTTTTCTGTTTTTTCATACAGCCTGGCGTTTTCTATTGCCCCTGAAATCTGAGCGGCAATGGTCTGGGCAAAAGAGACATCCGATGGTGAGAAGATACGATCCGGGGCCATTGTGGGAAGACCTATGGTGCCGATAACTTCTCCTCTGGACAGAAGCGGGACAATCATGATGCAATGAGTGCCCCGCAAAAACGCGATATCGTGATAAGATGCCGTTATCGGGTTGTGCTGTGCATCGGGAACGATGATGGTCTCTCCATGTTCAATGACAAATATGGTGGCGGCATTGCCTTCGGTGGGAATGACAAGCCCGGTTGCGTCCGGTTCATCATCAGAAATCGTGTGGAATGCCACCAGGGTAAGTTGAGTGCGCTGCGCGTTCAAAAGCCCGATACCCGCATTGCGGGAGCCGAAAATGTCGACCATCTCTATGCAGATGATCTTCAAGATTTGCTTTAAATCAAGTGTAGAGCCGATGGCCATGGCAAAACGATTCAGCGTGGCAAGCTCCTTGGCTCTTTTTTCGGCCATCTCTTTTGCAAAACGCAGCTGCCCTTGAACAGACCTGCATGCAGGGTTTTCACAATCTGTTTCAAGAGTTTCTAAATCGCTTGCCACCGATAAGGGCTTTGTCAGATCCGGGAATCTTAAAACAAGATTGTCTTTTTCTTGCATTGATCTATGGGGAGGGGATATCTTCTCAGCGCAGACGCTATAGCCAAAAGGGCCCCCATCGGTAAGCTTCCTGCAGCTTACAACGCGCACCCAGTTAGGCATCTCTTCTTGAGGCTGAACGGAATCGATCTTGTAATTTGCCCTTCTTATATGAAGCACTGTTCCGGGAATCAGCTCATAACCGGATTCAAAGTCAATATCGTTCTCGCTGCAACTGCGCATGCGGGCTCCATAGAGACAATGTGGATTTTTAAAAAAATCCGCATACATGATAGACTTCTTATGGTCTGATCCAGAGTATCTTCGGCCATTAACATCAGACATGGCTTTTCTCCTTAATTTTTTAAACATATAGCCTTACAATACCGTCTGGCTGCTTTAAATCATCCAAACGCCTCAAACCCTCACCCCGAACACTGAACCTGGAACCTGAAACCTGGAACCTGAAACCTGGAACCTGGAACCTGAAAGACCGATCAGCTCAGGAGCTAACATTCTTTAAGTTTATACCTTTCAGGCAGATTTATCGCAACCTTTTGGTGAACCATAGCGCTGTAGAGATACAGGTTTTCGATACGTGCATAATAGACCGGGCTTCACTTCGGTTGGCACGGGGTTTGCTGCTACGATACCGTGTTGTAATTTGTTAAGAAAAAGAACCGACTATGAGATCGCAATCTTTACTGCTAGGCAATCTGGATGCACTTAAACGGCACTGCCGCGGCACAGCGGACTGGCTGCATTCTCAGCCCATCAATCCTGCACTGGTCTTAAATGCACTTATCAGAAACCGCTGGGGTCTGCTTGACTGGCCGCTTGCTTCGGGCAAAGGAATGTTTGAGCCGGCCCCGCCGATTCATTTCTACCAAAACTGGCCGGTAAAACAGGACGAGAAACCCACGGCCACCATCATCATCGGGTGTAACCTCGGCTACGGGTTGAACCATCTTCTTGCAAACATCCCGAATACCGACAAAGTTTTTGTCGTCGAACCAAGAGCGGAGATGATGATTGCCTGTCTGGGTCTTAACGATTACAGGCCGTTTCTTTCAACCCAGAAACTTTTCTTTCTCCCCCCGGATGAAACGCAAATCAGCCATACGATATTCAGTGAGCTGGATCTATATTTCGAGTTCGGCCGGATATTGATGCGCGGTGATCTGCCAAGCCAGCAACTGGGGCCGGACTATGCACGGTGGTGTCAGAAATGTGAAGAGATACTGGACGATTTCCGATTGGATATGAATACGATACGGGGGCTGCAAAACCTGATGATCCAAAATGAGCTTAATAATTTCCATCGAGCCCTTGAAGATGGCAGTATTAAGCTGCTTGAAAATCAGGCAAAGGGGCTTACAGCCGTTCTGCTTGGAGCAGGACCTTCTCTTGAGCAATTTGCTCCCATCATAGCATCTCACCATGGTGACGCCTTGCTCATATCCGCCCTTCAATCTCTGCCAGCATTACACAAATACGGGCTAAGACCTCACCTGTGTATGGCTATTGATCCGACACCCGGTATCAAGAAAGTCTTTGATGGGCTGGAGCCGGATTGGGTAAAGGATATTCCCCTTATCTATGCCTGTAAGGTTTTACCGGAAGTTGTGAACGCCTATCCCGGCCCGACACTTCCGATGTGGACACAGGAGGGATTGGGCCCCACCATCTGGAAGGGCAAAGAGCCGGTCCTAAATGACGGTGGAAACGTGGCGGTTGCGTTAACCCGTTTCCTTATATGGTGCGGGGTGAGCAAAATTGTACTGGTGGGACAAGACTTTGCATGGTGCGGAGAAAAAGTGCACGCTTCCGGCACAGAGGAAAAGAAAACCCGCTTTCGCCCGGACCCAAAGAAAATTAAGGTTCTTAAGAACAAAGAGGGTAAAAACATCCATTCACATGCAACATATATTACTGCATTGCGGGCGCTTGAGAGGACGATACAAACCCTGGATATCCCCGTATACAACCTTTACGGAGGGTTTGCCGCAATCCAGGGAGCCCGGGAAGTCACCTGGGATGAAATCCTCTCACGAAATATTTTGAAGTCCTATGAAGGAAGCCGCGATCATTTTCTTTGCAAACTCAATGAAGCGAGAGCACCGATACCACCGCCCGCAGTAAACCTCCACAACCCCGACTGGTGGGCATCGCTTGCGGCTGTTAAGAAAAAAATAGAGAAGTTTTCCAAAAAACCCGGTAAAAAACAGCAGGAAATCTATTCGACGTTGAATCGGCTGCTTAATATCTTAAACCGCAATCCTCTGTATCGACCCTATCTATTGAACGAGATCTTCGCCACTGCCGGCATCCTGTTTGCTTCCCGGGAAATCGGCTGGAAGGATTTTACTTTCTTCAAAAAAATCCTCACCCGGGCGCAACGCAAGGCGCGCGAGATTGACCGGAACCTTGCGTCCCTGCCAGTAAAAATTCATCAAAAAGCGGCTCTGGATTAAATGAACCAACGGAAAAAGAACACTAACCCATACCATTTCATCAGATAGTTCCAGAGATCGCTTACTCGATTAATTTGATTTTAAAGACAACGGGGTTTTTGGAATCGGAACATGAGATGCGCGCCACCCCTGGCTCGGACTCCCAGGGAAACCGCCCCCCATATTTTAATGTAAACAGGGCAGGCACCATCTCTTGAAAGGCCCAGGCACAGAAATTGGGAAATGTCTCGGGCACTCCGCGATCCTCGTACTCGAATGTATCCCCCACTTTGAACCCGAACGGACATACTCCCCCTTCAAGAATTTTTTCTATCTCCACTTTGAACTTAGACATTTCAGCCACCTCCGGTAATGTATATAACCCGAACTGATTGGTTTTTCGGGTTCGGGGTTAAAAGCTTATAACAGCTTTAAATCGCTCATGTTGCCATCAAGGTTTCAATGAGCCGGTAGGGGATATCAAAGCCAAAATACGAAGGCCCTAAAACCTTAAGATGGGCTCAATCTTCAACCTCCTGCCATTACGGGAAAAACAGAGAATACATCTCCATCTTTCAACAGGATGTCAGATCTTTCGGCATCGGTTACGAACCGACCGTTTAGAACGAACAAAAGATCCTTTCTGGACATAAGGCTTAAGGGAAGATCAGAACGAGATGGCTGTGTTTCTTTGAATTCAAAATATTTGGGCTCAACCAATCTTAGAAGATCGCAAAGCCGGGAACCTGCAGGAAGCCGGAAGGTCTCTTTCTGGGGAAAGGCATGTTTGAAAAACTTAAGATGAACCGTGATTATGCTTGTCTGTCCATTCGCTGGTACCCTGTTATCCGCCACCCCGGTTTTCCTTTCTTGATACAGGAAAAAGTTTAAAGTGCCTAAAGTGATCTAAAGTGCCTAAAGTTAAGGTATTTAAGTTTCGCACCCAATTTTACCGTAAATTACCAATGGATCTTAAGTCGCCACCATATAAGGCATTTCATAGAAATAGGGGGGTGCGGAACTTGAGTAAGGTATTTTATCATTTATATGCTTTTTCCAATCGAAGTAAATATCCCAAGCAATTCACTGCATTCCTTATATTCGATTTTCACTTGCTCCCAAGATAACCATTTTGCCATAACAATGATCTCTATCCAGTATTTTGTTTCGCTTGCTTCACTTTCACAAATCTTAATTTTATTTTTAAAATCAGCCCTGCTCCTAGCCCTGTTGGCTTCGCAATAATTTGCACCAATGGATGTTCCAGATTTAGTAATCTGATTTCTTACTACCAATCCTTCCGGAGTATTGGGTATAGAAGTTGATAACCGGATAATATTTGCTGCAAATTTTTTTGTTCGACTTTCAAGCTTTTTTGAAAATTCTTTATTGTCCATCATATTCATGCCATCGGACACTAACGGTACGTTTCATAACTTTAGCTCACTTTAGGCACTTTAGCTCACTTTAAACTTATTTTCCGCTGTCAGGTATTCTCCCCAGCCGCTCAAGCTCCCGTGCAACCTTCTGCAGCCCTAAAGAGAGGAGCGTCTTCTTTTTCGGCAGACCCGTTGCGATATCCCAGCCGTGAAGTTCATAATACTCGTCTAGCATCTGATCGAGGTATGCCTGAGAATTAATGGCTTCCTTTACGGGTTCTGGATGTCCAACCCCTCTAGCAAAGCGATCTTCAGCATCGGTGGACAAATTCGGTAAAACCTCGTTCATCAACCGGTAAGGAAGCCTGTCCTCCCGACGGGTGGCACCTTCTCGCACGTTGAACGCTTTTTCTATGTTAATGATTCTGCGCCCTGCCTGCATGAGGCTTTCTTCTGTGAAATCAACGCCAGCAGCAGCAGAAAGCATCCTGGCCATTAACTGCGGTGTTACACCGTAACGGGCGGTTGTGGCAAACGCACAGAGCCCGAGCGAATCGGTAGCCGCATAACAATCCTCATGCCATCGCACTATCTCGGCTCGTTTCTCAAGGGTGCGGGGGAAGGCAAATCGTTCGTCCCCCGTAATCTTGGCAACCAGCGCCCGGCCCCCGGGCCGTGTGCCGAATTCTGCAAGGACCTCAGTATGAAGGTGGTCCGGACCGCGCGGGTTCACCGCAAAAGCAAGTGCATAGCCAAAGGCCCCCCGGGTTTCCACCCGCGATTGTTCAAGTCCCTTGGCCTCAACCGCCCAATTGTGAGAACCCTGTCCGATCCGTTGGGCGGCTTTCCGAACCCCGTCGGCCAGCATGTCACCGAACCCCTCCCTTTTAGCTATCTTGTGTAAAAGGCTCAGAATGGCTTCAGCATCTCCCCATTTAAGTTTAAGACCTTCTGTAACCTCCTCGTCAAGGATCCCCTTCTCGTAGCTTTCCATTGCCCACTGAATCACCCCGCCGGCCGATATTGTGTCCATCCCGTAAAGATTGCAAAGCTCATTTGCCTTTATCACGGTCTCAACATCAACCGTGCCGCATCCTGCCCCAAGCGCACTCATCGTTTCGTATTCAGGCCCCCCGCCATAGGCGCCCGCATATGGTCCCGAGTCGATTTCACAGTACCGGTGGCAGCTGAAGATACAGGCGTTACAGCCCATACGTCGCTTAAGATATCCTGCTTCAACAAGGTAGGGGCCGCTTATTTTCTCTGCATTCTCTATGGAGCCGGATTTGAAGTTAAAACTCGGAAAAAGACCCAGTTCGTTTATAACCGCAACACTGCTTGAGGTGCCGTAAAGATAGGAAGTCCTTGCACTGAAATCCTCATAAGAAGCCTCGATGGCTTCCAGCACGGCGATTCGGAATTTTTGCGGGTCCGCTATTCGGATGCTGCCATGTCCGCAAACCGCAATGGCTTTAAGTTTCTTTGCTCCCATCACCGCACCTGCCCCCCCGCGGGCAGCCGAGTTATAGTAGCTATTTAAGATGGCGGCAAAAGCGACACGATTCTCTCCTGCAGGGCCGATGCAGGCAACCTGAATACCGGCATCGCCATGGGCATGTTCGATTGCACGGGTTGTTTCACGAACATCTTTACCCCAGAGTTCGCGGGCATCTCTAATCTCAACCCGCTCATCCTGGATAAGCAGATACACCGGCTGTGGAGACCGACCCTTTATGATGATGTAATCATAGCCGGCGAACTTTAGCTCAGCCCCCCAGTGCCCCCCGAAATTTGTCTTAAGATACAGGCCGGTGGCCGGCCCTTTGCAGGTTATGGTGGTGCGCCCGGAAGTTGGAGCCGATGTTGCGGTCAATGTTCCTGTTCCGAAAATCAGGACATTCTCAGCTCCCAGCGGGTCGATACCCGGTGGAACCATTTCCCATAGAATATGTGCATTAAACCCACGGGAACCAAGATATTTCAATACCTCCTCGGGATAAAGAGTCCTTTTTTCCACCTCTCCGGTTGACAGATTTACATACAAAATTTTCCCGGCAAACGCGTACATCATAAACAGCCTCCACTTGCGGTATGTAACGAATCGGTTCTATAACCTAAAATGTGGTAAAATTTTTGTAGTATTGGAGTATCGGTGTGATGGAGTGATGGAGTTATGATTGAAGACCGGATATTCTTTTACAACACTTTCGAGTAGACAGGAGACTTCCATGACTCCAGGACAATGTTTGTTTTCTCTGTTTCCGCCTGCTTTCGCGACGGTGCCACAATATCTTGTCCATATCACAGTTGAGCTCCT
>JAFDFZ010000160.1 GCA_019309565.1 Deltaproteobacteria bacterium | reverse complement strand
GGATCAGGAGAAATCTTGGAAAGCAGAGCAGCGGGATAATTATACAGCCGGTTCAGAACACTGACTATGGTGTCTTCTTCAATATACCCGAGGCGAATCAGTATGCCGCCGAGCCGGCCCGAATGTTGTTCCTGATACTTTAGCGCCTCCTGGAGCTGGGTGGCGGTGATGTGGCCTTCTTTTGATAGCAGCTCCCCGATTCGTTTCCGGCCTGCGCCGGATTGATCCATGATGGTCGCTTTCAGGCTTGTACTTTTTGATCCACTGGCTCTGGCAGGTACCGGCCGTGGCCTTGCTGATTGATTTGGCATAGAGTATCCTTACGATCGAGCGACGCTTTACGATTTAGGCGCTCGGACGGTTAATTTTTCCGAATAAAGTTTCGGGAAAAGCTCTGAACACATAGAAGATCGGAAACAACAACGGTTTCCTTTAATAGGCTCTGGACGGAGACAGATGTTTTTTTATAATGATTTGAAGATGTTGAAGGATTCGTTCAGGCCTGTAATTATCTTATGCAAACTTTTCGAACCTGGATCAGGTCGCAATAACCGGCAAGAATCTTTTCAATACCATCCTGTTTTAAGGTTGTCATACCATCCTTGATGGCTTGTTCCCGTATCTCTTCCATCCTGGCGCTGCTCTGGATCAAGCGTTTTATCTCGTCGGTACCCATCAGCAGTTCGTGGATTCCCATCCGACCACGATAGCCAGTATTGCCGCAAATCTGGCAGCCGTTGGGTTTGAAAAGGGTAAGATCCTTTGAGTATGGAATATTGAGGTTTTTGTGAAACGATTCCCTGCCGTATTCCCGGACAAGCTCTTCGTATTCCTCTTTTGAGGGGTGATATGCCTGTTTACAGTCCTTGCAAAGGGTTCGAACCAGCCGCTGTGCCAGGATGCAGAGAACGGCATCGGCAAAATTGAAGGGATCCATTCCCATATCCAGCAGCCGGGTGATGCTTTCCGGAGCACTATTTGTATGAAGCGTGGAAAATACCAGATGACCTGTCAGCGAGGCTTCGATTCCGATCTGAGTGGTTTCTTTGTCCCGCATCTCCCCCACCATGATCACGTCTGGGTCGGCACGGAGAAATGATCGCATGGCGGCCGCAAAATCAAATCCGATTTTGGGCCGAACCTGCACCTGCCGAAGCCCTTTCTGGGTGATTTCTACCGGATCTTCGGCCGTCCATATCTTTGTTTCCGGTTTATTGATATAGCTTAAGGCGGAATGAAGAGTCGTGGTTTTTCCAGAACCGGTGGGCCCGCAAACGAAAATGATTCCATAGGGCTGGGTGATACAGGTCAGGAAGTTTTCATAATTCTTTTTTGAAAAACCGATCTTATCCAGAGGAATAGGCTCACCGGTATGCAGAATTCGCATCACGATATCTTCCACTCCACCCTGAGTGGGAACCGTGGCCACGCGAAGCTCGATATCTTTTCCTCCATACTTTCGAAACCGTATTTTCCCGTCCTGAGGCTTTCTTCTTTCCGCAATGTCGAGATCGCACATGATCTTGATCCTGGATGCCACGGCATTGCGGTAATTATAGGGTATTGTCTGATAGACCTGACATGCGCCATCCACACGGATGCGAACCCGTGTCGGTTCTTTTCCAGGGTAGGGTTCGATGTGAATATCCGACGCACCTCGCTCATACGCGTCGAGAATGATTTTATTGACCAGTTGCACCACCGCACTGTCTTCTTCACCCACAGATGCTTCGGCGTCTTCTATTTCCTCCGCTTCTTCTTGAAGCTGGGAAAGGATCTCGTCAATTTCCGCCATGGCTTTTTCATCGTGTGTAAACAGCCTGATGAAGTCCTGGATGTCCTTTTTCAATGCCACCACAAAGGTAAGGGGTTTTCTTGCAAACAGAGACTTGATCATGTCGATTCGTTGAAGATCATCCGGGTTGTCGATGGCTATCACTATCTTTCCATTTTCTTCTCTTAAAGGCACCCAGGTATTTTTCCGAAGAAATGGAACTTTCAACCCCACAAGCAGCTGGCCTGGTATCTGGGCCTTTGGATCGTATTCGACAAAGGGCACGCGATAAAAGTCGCTCAAAGATCGGCCGATATCCTTTTTGGAAATCTTGAGATCGCGGATTAATATTTCTTCTATCGGTTCTTTTTGGGCTCTGGAAGCTGCGATGGCTTTGTCCAGCTCCTTTTTAGTGAGCAGGCTTTGTTTGAGCAGGTAATCGAATTTTGTCGGACGAGCCCTTGCCATCCGCCTCTGATTGTAAAGCGCGATTCCGAGAATATCGGCAAGCTCACGTATCGATTGTTCATCCATTTCCGTAAACGCTGTGCCGTCTTTGCGATTGATCAACTGCAGCGCACCCAGCAGAAAATTCTGAAAGGTAATGGGCGCCACCAGGACCTGTCTTGTGATGAAGCCGGTTTTCTTGTCCCAGCTGCTGTCAAACTTCAAATCTGGATCGATGGCTGCCAGCTCCCCTTGATCGTAAACGTTTTTGATGTTAAGAAGCTTTTGCTTAAAGGCAGAGCATCCCGCCACACTGCTTGTGCTTATGGGAACCCGGATTTCTGCTATTTCATCCCCGGATTTGAACCTGGATACAAGCTCCCGTCTCTTTCCATCCACCACGTAGATGGTGATTCGATCGGCTTCGAAAAGGGAAAGGATATGGTCTTTTAGAGTGATGAGGATCTCATCCAGATTCTTGGCTGCATTGATCTTGTTTCCGATTTCCTGAAGTTTTTTTCGATAGATGACTTCAGACTTAAGATCCTGCACTTCCGCTTCACCATAACCTTGATGTTCTATTTTGTTTAGCATGGCATTAACCTGTTTCAAGGAAGTCGCATATTAAAATCTTGGATAGTTGTCATAGATTTTCTTGGACCCGCCGCCGATAAGAACGATCCCGATAAGATAGAAACAAAAGCGAATGTATGTGGTAAGAGAAGCAAACTGCTCGATCTGTGCTATCCTTGGAAGCAGCTGAGAGGTTCTGAAAAAAACACCGATTCCTGCCATCACAAGCGCAATTCCCCATATAAACTGAACCAGGGATCTGTTTCTTAACATGGATGTCTCTTCGTTTTTCAATAGAACTTAGTTCGATTCGTTCGTAATTGGAATACTGGCATTACCTCACGGCCGTAGGCCCATACCCTCCGGCCTGGAAGCGAGGCTATAGGCCTCCTGGGGTGAAGTCCCTGATTTAAATTATAGATCATCTGCTTCTAACATGTCAAACAAACCGGCCGGAATTCACCAATTCTCGGTGAATTTCCTATTGAAGCCGGATGATCGGATTTTTAAGCGGTCAGTTGTTTGAAGCATAGAAATTACCCTTAAACCGTGCCATAGAAAGGCTTTAAGTTTCGCATCCCCCTTTTTCTATGAAATGCCTTGTATGATGGCGTCGAATGAAATTTTTTAAAGGCAAAATACACTTTACCACCCTTCGATGACGGCACAATGGGAGTCAACAAAGCGTTTAAACCAACTTAGCGCCGCTTTCCTTGTGCCTTAAGCTCGATGTTTCCGATTGGATGGCCACCTAAGAGCTTCGGTGTAATTATTTTGCCTTTAAAAATTTTATTCGACTTAAGACCCATTGGCAATTTTACAATAAATGGGATGCGAAACTTAAGTTACGATAAATCCATTCTCAAAACCGTGACCGGACTCGATTTTAGGCTCACTGATATACGAGTTTTGAATGTGTAAAAATCCGATCACCCGGCGAAATTAAACAAGTTTTATTGTTCACCGAAAAGTACTGGCCGGAATTCACCAATTCTCTTTGAAAATCAGCCTGCCATCGTTCCCCTGAATCGGGGTTGTCGCTTCTCCAAAAAGGCGGCGGTGCCTTCTTTTGCATCCTCGCTTGCCATACAGAGGGAAAAGGCATCTATTTCAATGTTACAGGCCGTTGTCAAATCGGCATTGGCCCCTTCGTTTATCGCCTGTTTGGCAGCGCGCAGCGAAACCCTGCCTTTTTTTGCCATGGTCTTTGCGGTCTGATACACTTCTTCCATCAGTTTTTCCGCACTGCAAATTCGGTTGACCAGACCGATGCGGTGCGCTTCTTGAGCCGGTATCATATTGCCGGTGAAAATATACTCTTTGGCAAGATTGGAGCCGATAAGACGTGGAAGCCTCTGGGTTCCACCGAAACCGGGAATAAGGCCCAGGGTGATCTCCGGCTGTCCGAAAGTCGCTTTTTCCGAAGCGTATATAAAATCGCATGCCAGAGCGATCTCTGTTCCTCCCCCCAGAGCAAACCCATTTACAGCAGCGATAACGGGAATAGGAAGCTGCTGGAGTTTGTTAATGATGGCATGTCCCCGTTGTGAAAACAATTTGCCCTTAAGTGCGTTCAAGGTTGCCAGCTCCTTGATATCCGCTCCTGCAACGAAAGCTTTTTCCCCTGCACCGGTCAATACCAGCACCCGAATGTTTTCGTCCTCACCGATTTCATCCAACGCCAGGGAGAATTCCTGAAGCAGTTCTGAATTCAGTGCATTGAGCACATTCGGCCGGTTAAAGGTGATGGTAGCAATTCCTTCATCCTTTTCAACGATAATGTTTTGATACGTCATAGAGTACCTCCCTTGTGAGTCTGTTGAACGGTTATTCCTGCATCCCTTTGGCCTGTCCATGCGAATCTGCTCCGAAGTTGCATAAATCATATGGTAAGATGCACTGTATCCATGATTTATCACTGGCTTACCAATGCTCCTTTTGAGTCGTTCTTCAACAACGGGGTATGTTTGCCTACGGGCTCGCCGATAAGGCCAGAGGGCTAGTCTCTCTTATATATGCTTTAATTCCCCTTATGATTCCTTCACTTAAATGATTCAGATATGAAGAATTCGTCAGTCGCCTGCATTCCCTGGGATTGCTGATAAAGGAGGATTCAATCAGGATCGAAGGCATCTGAGCGCCCATCAGAACGTAAAACGGGGCCTGTTTGACGCCAAGGTTGCGGATGCGGGAATAGCGCCTCAGCAGGTGATGGTACAGCGATGTCTGAACATGTGCCGCCAGTCGACTGGATTCGTTTATCTTTGTGTTTTTCATCAAATCGGCTAATATGCTTTCAAGATCGCTGATGTTCTTGGTGGAAGTGGCGTTCTCCCGGGCAGCCACCAGAATGGAATCCTCATCGGTGGCGATATTCAAGGAATATGTTTCGATGCCAAACGCCCTTCGATCCCTCGAAGAGTTGGTGTGAATAGAGATAAAAAGATCCGCTTCTTCCCTGTTTGCGAAGGCAGTGCGTTCTTCAAGGGTTAGATAATGGTCATCTGTGCGGGTAAGCAGAACCTCACAGTTCAGTTCCTTTCGAATCTTATCTGCCAGTATCTTGGCAATTCTTAATGTCACGTGTTTTTCATGAACCCCTTTTACATATCCCGGTGCCCCAAAATCCCGCCCACCGTGACCCGGATCTACGACGATGCGGTGCACCTTCAGTGCCAGTTGCTTTGCCAGCGCACCGGAAGGAATAGTTAAGGGATTTGATTTGGATCGAGTCCGGGGCGTTGGCCGCTTTTTCCATTCATCCCACAGGTCCAGCACAATACGAAATGGGTTTTTCAGTGAAAAAATTTTGTATGGTTTATAGGATTTGATATCCAACACCACCCTCACCAAATCGGGTGTGTGTTGTGCCGCGCGGGCATCCAGCAACAGTGCGTCATTGATGGAGATGGTCTTTTGGACTTTTTCTCCCAACACACTGTTGTTGAGATCGATATAAAGACGATGGGGTTTGTTTAGGATGGGATCCTTTTTAAGATATCTGTGGATATAACTGGTTTCCTTGTCCGCATCGATAACAACCCGAGTGTAGTTTGAGCTTGACCAGGATCTCAATCCGGTGACAACGGCAACCGATGATGGAACAGGCCGGGGGATACCAGATTTTTGGAAGGGGGTTGTCGGTTTCGGCCGCTTTTTCTTTGCGGTTAGACGAGCGGATCTGGGCGATCCGCCGGTTTTACTTTTGCGGTGTTTCTTTAAAATCGAGGCAATGGCTGCTGCCGCCCTTGATCGATATTTGCTGGCGGGGAACCGCTTCGTGACCCTCCTGTAGATATCAAGCGCTTCCAGTTCATCTGCTTTGCGCCCCGAATGCCTGTAGAGCTGCTGGTACAAAACGGCGGATTGATACAAACCGGCCGCGGCCCATGGTCCAGAAGGATCATGTCTGTATACGTCTTGAAATCTTCGGATGCAACCAAGCCAGTAGTGCCGGTATTTTTGTTTTCTCGGATTGTTCCGTAAATCCTTATAACAGGCCTCTGCAAGGTGATATTTGTCTCTAGCGGTAAGTGCCCCCCGGCTGTACGGTGCCAGCCCCAGGATGATGCAGGATATGATCACCCCAGCGACAGCAGATCGCCGAAGTGATAAGAAGTTTTGCCTATATGGTTTTTGCCTTCTCATGAAGTTCGTTCAGATATTGCAGTGCCTCCATCGGGGTCATATTCATGGGATTAAGGCCTCGCAATGATTCAACCAGTTGTTGTTCCGGCTTTTTAAAAAGATTTAGCTGAATCTGCCGGCTTCTCTGCATGTCATCGCCCCCCGCAAAGATGGGGAGCCCATCTATTCCTTTTTCACCCTTCTCGATATTGGAAAGAACCTTCTTGGCTCGCTGCAGCACCTGGCCGGGGATGCCCGCCAGCCGCGCCACTTGAATACCGTAACTGCGATTGGTGCTGCCTTCCACGAGTTTTCTTAAGAAAATGATTTCGTCATTCCATTCTTTGACGGCGATGTTGTAGTTTTTCACCCGCGGCTTGGTTTCAGAAAGATCGGTAAGTTCATGGTAATGGGTGGCAAACAGGGTTTTAACGCCTTTCCCATGCAAATCATGCAGATACTCCGCAACAGCCCATGCTATACTGAGCCCGTCGAAGGTACTGGTTCCTCTTCCAATTTCATCCAGCACAACAAGGCTTTTATCGGTGGCGTTGTTCAAGATATTGGCTGTCTCTTGCATCTCCACCATGAAGGTGCTCTGTCCCTGAGACAGGTTGTCAAGAGCACCCACGCGGGTGAAGATTCGATCCGTGATACAGATGGAGGCCTTTGCGGCCGGCACGAAGCAACCCATCTGCGCCATGAGCACCAGAAGCGCCACCTGTCGCAACACGGTGGATTTTCCCGCCATGTTTGGCCCGGTGATGATGAGAATTTGATTTTCTTCGTTATCCATTCGAATAGAGTTCGGCACGAACCGCTCCCCGGCAATCATTTTCTCCACCACAGGATGTCTGCCCTCCTCTATGATGATGTTTCCGTCTGTGGTGATCCGGGGCTGGGTGTAATCATTTTGATCCGCAATTTCTGCAAGATTTGCCAATACATCCACACGGGCAAGAAACCTTGCAAGACGCTGTAGTTGCTGGTTGTGGTCGATAACCTTCTGGCGAATCTCGTTGAAAAGATCATACTCCAGGGCAGCGCGCCGCTCCTCGGCACCCAGTACCTCCTGTTCATAGGTTTTCAATTCATCTGTAATGTACCGCTCCGCGTTTACAAGAGTTTGTTTTCGAACGTAATGGGCTGGAATCCGGTCAGAATACGATTTAGGGACCTCGATGTAATACCCGAAAATCTTGTTGTATCGAACCTTAAGCGAAGCAATTCCCAATGCTTCTCTTTCCTTTTGCTCAAGCCGTGCCAGCCACCCCTTGCCCTCCCGGCTTATCTGAATAAGCCTGTCCAGCTCCGGATGATACCCCTGTTTGATAAGCCCCCCTTCGTGAATTGTAGGCGGAGCATCTTCCCGGACGGCTTTTTCAATCTTGGAAGCCAATTCATAAAGGTCATCCAGTGGGTGTTGGAACCGAAACAATTCAGCCTTCAGTGAAGATAAAACCGATAGGAGTTCGGGCAGGGCCTGAAGTGACTCTTTAAGCCCCAGCAGATCCCGGGCATTGGCATGCCCCATGGTAATCTTGCCGCCCAGCCGCTCAAGATCCCGAACCGATTTTAAACCATCCCGAAGTTGTTTTCGAACCTCCCCCTTATCTTTTGCTTCGGCAATGGCCTGTTGTCTTCGGCATATCAACCGAGGATCCAGCAACGGATATCGTATCCATTGCTTCAGCAGCCGGCCGCCCAGGGCGGTTATGGTACGGTCTAATATACCGATCAACGAACCACGACGAGAGCCGGATTGAATGTTTTTGATCAACTCTAAGTTCCGGCAGGTTGAATCATCCAGCAACAGGTAGCTGTTCAAAGAATAGGGTTCTATGCGCCTGATGTGTTCAACAGGTTGTTTTTGGGTCTCTGCTACGTAGAACATCACCGCCCCGGCAGCTATTATCCCGGCTTTCAGGTGTTCGCAGCCGAATCCTTCCAGAGAGACCGTTTGAAATTGCTTTATGAGTCGTTGCCTGCCCTGGTGATAGTCAAAGGCCCGATCCTTTATAAAAGTTACCGGTTTATCGTAAAGCCGGTGTAATATGGGCGACAGCCGCTGGTGGTGTCTTGCATCTTCCGGCAGGAGAATTTCCCGGGGCTCCACCCTTAAGGCCTCTTCGACAATGACATCTGTATTTCCGCTCTCTGTCATGCGAAAGGTACCGGTGGAAATATCGAGGTATGAAATACCGATCATATCTCCAAGCTGGGCCACCGCAAGAATGAAGTTGTTGGATTTTTCATCGAGCAGTTCGTTTTCAATGATCATTCCCGGGGTGATGAGCCGAACCACATCTCGTTTCACCAATCCCTTTGCAGCGGCTGGATCTTCGATTTGATCACAAATGGCAACCCGATAGCCATGATCGATAAGCCGTGCTACATACCCCTGTACAGCCCGCACCGGAACACCACACATAGGGATCGGTGTTTTATCTTTTTTATTGCGGGAGGTGAGTGTAATTTCCAATATTCGAGATGCCACTTCGGCATCTTCGAAAAACATTTCATAAAAATCCCCCATTCGGTAAAGAAGGATGGAATCGGCATACTTTTCCTTGATGGATAAGTACTGCTTGATCATAGGAGTTGGGCTGGCAGGATTCATAGATTCGGTGGTAATACACGTGAGCTATTTCTTTTCTTCTTCCCCTCCCTGTCCGTGTTCTTTTTTTTCAGACTCCGGTGGGCTTTCTTCTCCGGCTGCCACAACCCGGGAAGTTCCTTGCTCTTCAGGTTGTGCCTGCACATCTATCATCTTCTCGGATTCGGCCGTTTCGGCGCCCGCTGGTTCAGGCTTCGGCTTTTCTTCCCTGTGCACTCGTGACATTTCGGCTGTTTTGTCTTTCAACATCTCGATTTCACGTCTCAATGAGGACATTTCCTCTTTTTGCGCTTCGAGGCTGGAGGTAAGGGACTTTATGGTTTTTCTTGCCTTAAATTTGTCTGAAAGACCAAAAAAATAAGCAATGATCAATCCGATTACCAGAGTAGCAAGAAAATAAATCGCAACGGGCAATTGCGGTGTTTGATATTTTACGAAGAAAAGATCGATTTTAAGGGCCTGTTTGCCCAGAAATAAGGTGTCGTTTTGGAAAAGAACGATTGCGATGATTGCGAATATGAGAATCCAGATGAATATTTTAACTTTGCTCATTCAAACTACCTTTCACATCAAAGGGTTAAATCCAATTTGTCAAACAGTGGTTTGAGTTTTTCATAAGTGGCTTGCAAATGTTCTGGAATAACACGAACCTCTGCAAACACTGTAAAAGCATTGGTGTCTCCCAGCCATCGGGGTACGACATGAAAGTGAAGATGCTCTTCAATACCGGCACCCGCCACTTTCCCAAGGTTAAGGCCTACATTGAAGCCATCGGGCTTCATGACCTGAGTCATTATTCCGATGGACTTGTCTATGGTTGCCATCAGAGATGTCATTTCGTCCCTGTCCAACTGATTAAGAGAAGAGATATGTTTTACGGGTGCAACCAGTAAATGTCCGTTTATATATGGAAATCGATTCATAATCACCATCGATTTATGACCCTTATAGAGAGTGAACTCATCCTCTGAGCTCAGCGCCCGGCAAAATATGCAGCCCTGCTTTTTATCGTTCAAGATGTATTCGATGCGCCACGGGGCCCAAAGCTGTTTCATGCTCGATACTTTCCTTAAGAAACCGCTTAATCTTTGTTTTTGCCCCTGTTTACTCTTTTTATGGCTAAAACTCAACCCTTTTTTAGCTTAAGAGGCAGGAATTCAAGCTCTCCCCACGCTCCCATATCTTCCCCCACTATCACAACGAGCCCCATGACACCATCGATTTTTCGACCGCGATCGATGGCTGTTTGAATGTCTTTTTTTGATCTTACAAAGTTGCAAACAGCTGTTGCTGCTGCATCGGCAAGCGAACAGCTCCAGGATATGACAGATACGGCATCTGCCCTGCCGAAACTAAGCGAATGGCCCACGCTGCCCGAGGAGGTGCAAACGGATACGGGGTGTTTCTGAGAATCAATTCGCAGGCCAACGCGCATGCTAAGGGGGGATTTTCCGGCAAATATCCCGATAACCGCCGGTCTATTTGTCTTTAGAAAAACATCTCCACCGTTTTCGACAATCACCTCCTCGGTATGCTGCAACAGGGCTTTGCCGACATGCTCCGCAATGGCGCCTGCCACCGCCGCCATGGGTCCCACGTTGGCCCTTTCCCCGGCTTCAATCATATCTCTTATGATGAGCGGAGCGGGACCTGTAAGAGGCCACGGCACAAGTGTCTTTGCAAACCCCGGGTACTGTTTTATGTAAGATTCAATCACAGCCCGATGCTCAAACACCAGCTCCCTTGTAAGATTTTCAAGAGCCCCGGCAGCATGCACATGAAGGTCGGTTTCTTTTACCATTACAGAAAAAGATTCCAGGTGAGAGTGTTTTATGAGGTTTCGATAGGAGCGTTTTTGAGGTTGTTGTGTTCGCAAATTTACCTCAAATCCATTTATTTATCGGTGAACAATAAAACTATTTTAGCTTCCAGAGATTGAGCTCTCAATCAACCCCGTTGTTGTAAAACCACTTAAAGGGTGCAGTCGTTAGGCGCTTAACAACATTATATCGACAATTTGTTGTCGTTATTGAATTACATGCTTTTGATAAGCGTTTATAGTGAACTAAAGTTTAAAGTGAGCTAAAGTGAACTAAACCCCGTTGTTTTAAAGCAACGCAAACGGCACAGTTGTCTGTTACTGATTAATCATCCGTACAGGCCATTTTACTATGTGACTTATGAAACTACGGGGTAAAGTTAAGGAATTTGGTCTATTTTTAAAATGAAAGAGCGAA
>JAFDFZ010000159.1 GCA_019309565.1 Deltaproteobacteria bacterium | reverse complement strand
AGCCGGCTGGAGTACCACCCCGTGCTGAGCAAAATCAAAATCAACTATGATCCGGTGGAAGAATTATCCGACGACGAATGGGCAGAGGTTGAATAATGCTGCTGGACACCTGTGCCCTGCTTTGGCTGGCTCATGATCGGACTCAAATATCCAATAAGACCCTTGAAAAAATCGATGAGTCAGCCGTTGTCTTTATTTGCGCTGTCTCCGGATTCGAAATCGGACTGAAAGTAAATGCCGGAAAGCTGCAATTGCCTGTTCCTTCTCGCGAATGGATCAACGGGATATTAAAACACCATCACATCGACGTGATCGATCTGGATCTCGAAATATGCATAAAAGCCACCGCACTGCCCCCCATTCACAAAGACCCATGTGATCGCTTCATCATTGCAACCGCTCTGACACGGGAGATGCCGGTTGTTACGGCCGATCTGCGCTTTGCTGAGTATGGTGTGAAAGTGTTGATTTGACTGCTATAGAAAAAAGATTTGTTCAAAAAGATATAATCTCAAATCCTTCATCCCGGTAGCGCGCCATGCTGGGATGTCCTGACATTTCACCCAGAAGCGTCAATCCTTGCTCCTTCGCGGCTTATAGGGGCTAATGGTTATCAAAAGAGAAAAAATAGGTCAATTATCGGTCTGGACCGATAAGAATTCACGGGGCAAAATTATCGTTACGTAAGGACTATTTACCCTCAGAGCCTGCGTAGGATATACCCCAGCAAACTCAAATCGCAAAACCATTGGATCCACTTAGCTTTCTGGGTTCGGCCCAGGAAGTATTAAAGTGTGACATCCAAGGTTTTGTTCAAGCCGGCCGGATATCGGGACCTGATAAGGACAACCGAGATATGCTGGTTTATTTACTGTGGAAAGCAGGCAATCTGGGCAATAATGAAATTGGCAGACTATTTGGGATCAGCTATTCAGCCGTAAGCCATGCAGTAAGATCGTTTAAGGCCAAAATGTGTGATGATCAAAAACTTGCAGCCAAACTTAAACAGCTTTATTCACAATTCAAGCTTTGACCCATTTTGCTTAAGAAAAAAACTTGATATGTGTATAAAGATATGTATAATAATAGAATCATGAAGTTCACATGGGATGAGTCCAAACGAAAAACCAATCTGAAAAAGCATGGGCTTGATTTCATTGATGCAAAACCCGTATTTTCCGGAGCAACTTTTACATTTGAAGACAATCGATTTTCATATGGTGAGCAGAGGTTCATCACGCTTGGGATGCTAAAAGGGATGGTAGTGGTGATCGCTCATACCGAACATAATGATTTAATCCGCATTATTTCAATGCGAAAGGCAACCAAACATGAGCAAAAAATATACTTCCAGGGATTCACAGACTGATTGGCAGCGTCTTAACGCAATGCGGGATAAAGACATTGATATGTCTGACATCCCCGAAATTACGAAAAAACAACTGTCACAAGCAAAGCTGAGAATTGGTGGGAAACCTCTTGCCAGGGGTAAAATTCGAGTTAATATTTTTCTTGATGCGGAAGTTGTGGCATACTTTAAGGCCAAAGCCGGTGGTAGGGGCTACCAAACACTTATTAATGAGGCACTGAAAGATAATATACGACAGCATGACATAGAAACTATTCTGCGTCGTGTCATTCGCGAGGAGTTACATACCGCTGATTAATTTCAATCGGTTTTGACCGAAAAACCTATTGACAAACTTCTCCGGGTAATCTTTCTGTAACTCAAATTTAACATGCGACGTGATGGTGGCTTTTTGAGACCTTTGCAAAACAGCACTTTTTGCCCAATTTCTACGTCACGCTCAAATTATAACCCTCGAAACCCCGCCAACGGCTGGGTTCCTGCCAGCCCCCTGAGCTTATCCATGACAGTTCCAACCAGGTCACATTGTAGCAGTACAGGGCCGTCCGTTCCATATATCTATCTACATGCATAGTATCCTGTGGCATGCTTGATTCATGCCTCACAAAGCCTGCATAGATGCCCCCAAAGCCCTGCAGCATATCATCATCCGTTAAATCTAGCGCAAGGCGATCTTTAAAGAACACACGGATCGAGAAAATTTCCCTGAGCGGCTGGCTGGCTCCTTCTTTTAACGGCTGGTTGTCTGTTCCACATTCTCTGTGATAGATACAGCCAGCATGTCATGTCAGGCACACGTAATAGTGCAAAATGGCAATTCTGCTATATTCAACTACGGGGGGGTAAACAGATAATTCTAGAATTTGCCGGAGGAAGATAGGCCTCAATTCCACCGAAAATCGCTGTGCCGCCGGCAATCAAATTGACATTCATCACGGTTTGGTTATATTTGGTGCCGGAAGATTACCAAGAAGTTTGAATGGAAAGGAGGATGTGCATCGCGCATAAAGGTGTGTTGTAGCGCCGGTGTACCAAGCAATCATGACGCACCACGAACTTGAGATTCCCCGTCATTACGATTCTGACAAAGTGGGAGAAGTATGGAAAGTGCCTTACCAGCAACGAGCGGCCGAGGCTGAAGCCTGGGCCAAACAACATCGTATACGCCCTGCTGCCAGGGATACCTTCAGGGTCTGCCTTGTCTTGGTGGATGTTCAAAATACGTTCTGTATACCGGAGTTCGAATTGTTTGTGGCCGGACGATCCGGAACCGGGGCTGTTGATGACAATCGCAGGCTGTGTGAATTCATTTATCGAAATATGGATGTGATCACCCGGATCGCACCCACCTTAGACACACACCAGGCAGCCCAGATTTTCCATTCCATCTTTTTGATCAATGACAGTGGCGAACACCCCGAGCCGTTCACACTTATTTCGGAAACGGAAATTAAAAACGGCACCTGGAAATTAAACCCGATGCTTTGCCACAGCCTGAGTATTGATGAATCATACGGCCAGCAGCACCTGCTGCATTACACCAGGGCACTTAAGGCAGGCGGCAAATACGAACTGACCATATGGCCATATCATGCGATGCTGGGAGGTATCGGCCATGCACTGGTTTCCGCCGTTGAAGAGGCGATCTTCTTCCATGGCATAGCCCGTAACAGCCAGCCTGATTTCCAGATCAAAGGAAACAACCCCTTTACCGAACATTACTCTGTGCTCGGCCCGGAAGTACTTGAGGGCGTGGACGGGCGGAGGCTTGCACAGAAAAATACGACATTCATAAAACAGCTTCTTAAATTTGACGCCGTTCTCATCGCCGGGCAGGCAAAGAGCCACTGTGTCGCATGGACCATCGACGACTTGCTTGAACATATCCGGAATCAAGATATGAAACTGGCCGGGAAGGTTTACCTGCTGGAGGACTGCACCTCTCCGGTGGTGGTTCCGGGAGTGCTGGATTATACGGACACGGCCGATAAGGCATTTAAGCGGTTTTCAGAAGCCGGCATGCATGTGGTTCGATCGACAGATCCCATAATCAGTTGGCCAGGTATTGAACTCTGAGAAACAAAACTCACAAATCCATGGAGCCTGTACCCCCATGACGACGCATACTGTGGGCCCGATTTTTACAGACCTGTATGAACTTACAATGGCGGCCAGTTATTTTTCTCATCAGCGTTTCGATAAAGCCACTTTTTCTCTTTTTATCCGGAATCATGCTGCCAACAGAACGTATTATGTGGCAGCAGGGCTTGAAGATATCTTAAATGAGCTTGAAGCATTTCAATTTTCCGAAACAGATATCGCGTATTTAAAAAGCACAGGGCTTTTCAGCGATGATTTTCTTGATTACCTGTCAAAGCTGCGATTTTCCGGAGCCGTCCATGCGCTTCCGGAAGGTACGATCTTCTTTCCCGAGGAGCCCGTTGCGGAGGTGACAGCCCCCCTTATCGAAGCGCAGCTTCTTGAAACCCTTATCTTGAACACCATTGGATTCCAGACAATGATCGCCACCAAGGCTGCCCGGTGTGTCCATGCCGCCGGGGGCCGGGCGGTCATCGATTTTTCACTTCGAAGAACCCAGGGACGGGATGCCGGCATGAAAGTCGCCCGCAGCGGCTATATCGCCGGGTTTGCAGGCACAAGCAACGTACTTGCCGGTAAAATTTACGGTATCCCCGTTTCAGGAACCATGGCCCACTCCTATGTCACCGCATTTGACAGCGAACTTGAAGCCTTTTCAGCATATTCAAAAACCTTTCCCCAAAGCACGGTTCTTCTGATAGATACCTACGACACGTTACAGGGTGCCCGAAACGCGGCGGCCGTTGCAAGGGAGATGAAAAAAAAGGGGGCTTCTTTGGTTGGTGTTCGGCTCGACAGCGGGGACATGGCGGAGCTGAGCAGACAGGTTCGTAAAATCCTGGACGATGCCGGGTTTGCAGAAGTAAAGATCTTTGCCAGCAGCGGCTTTGATGAATACAAGGTCGCAGATGTGCTCTCCCGGGGGGCAAAGATCGATGCATTTGGCGTCGGTACAAAGGTGGGTGTTTCCGCCGATGAGCCTTATGTGGATATCGTGTACAAAATGGTACGTTTTAAAGACCGGGATGTAAGAAAGCTAAGCCCCGGCAAGATCACCCTGGCGGGGGAAAAGCAGGTTTTTCGAAAGTTTGACAGCAAGGGGCAATATGTGGAAGATATAATCGGGCTTAGAGATGAAATCATTGAAGATGCAAAACCGTTGCTGGTAAAGGTAATGGAAAACGGAACCCGAACACTCCCTTCGCCGAGCCTTGAAGAGATTAGGGGTCGTTTCGAAGATAATTTCTCGCGTTTGAATCCAAAATATAAGGATATTCTCCAGCAACACCATTATCCGGTAAGGCTCAGCGCAAGGCTCAAAGCGTTACAGGAAAGAACTTAGCCTCACACCTAGCGGCTGCCTTCAAAAATCCCTGTCGCATGAGCTTCCCCTTCGCCCAGGGGGGTATCCAGCTTCCATACACCGCCCATCTTCTCGCCGTTTGGACCGTATATGGAGCCATAGGCCTCCTTTGCAGCAGGATGCGCATCCATACCATCAATTTGCCAAACCGAACCGGGGGTGGCGGGATTGATGGCAAATTGGCTTGTCTGCCCCGAAAAGACCCCTTCGGCGCCTTTTATGGTCACATTGTGCCCCTGACCGGACACAGACACGTTGAAATCTGAAATCAGCTTCTGCCCAAAATCAACCTGGGCAGAAAACGAACCCTCCATGTTGATTCCACCGGTATCCGTCCAGTAGGTTCCATATGCGCCGCCGCGGTACTCTCCTTTTATTTGGTTTGCCTGCAGCGCGCTCATCTCAACCTCTGTGGTGACTTTGCCTGAAATATAATAGCCCCTGTTGTCGATCAAAAAATTGGTGCCCGATGAAGAGGCCATGGCCTGTGGCTGAGTCCAGTATCCCCATTCCATAAATTCATCTTTTTGAAGCATCTGTTCGATAACCTTAAAAGGTCCGTTTATGGTCTCCCGTTTATTGTTATAGGATATCTCCACGGTTTTTAACTGCGGGGTTTTGTCTGTCTCAGGTTCTTCTTTTTCGTCCTTTGTGCCTTCACCCTCAAGAAGCAGAGGGGTATCGATCTCGCCCCTGCCAAGCTTGTCTTTTGCCCTAACGACCGCTCCGGGTCTAAAATCCTGGCTTTCATCACTGATGTACAGGTGGTGGAATACCTTTTCATCACCGCTCAACCGTGTGAGCATCGCTGTAATGTATCCAATCGCATCGCCTTTAGCGGCTGCCTGATCTTCAACTCTTTGAACGGTCTGTGTCTGAATGGCGTCCTGGGTGGCAAATGCGGTTGTGGTATCGGTTTGTTCCTGTGTTTCCAAACCCGTCGCCTCGGCTTGCTGCTTTTTCCCTTCGGATGATTCGCTTGAAGCTTCAGGGCCGCTTGATGCATCTTCGTTTGCTGCCTCACCCCCTGGTTCAGGCACTTCGGTATCAAGCATAAACTGCCGGGCAACCTCGGGTGGTGTTATTTGAATATCTCCTGCTCCAAGGGAGGTTACCTCCAGGCTCTGTCCCTTCATAACCAGCTGGGTGACCCTGTCTGCGGTAGAGAAAACATCAAGGGTTCCTTCGAAACAATGGACGATGGTTTCGGTTTCCCGGGATTCTTTCGGTAACTGTACCAGATGATCCGTTGCCGATGCGTCGGTAAGGTAGCCGGGCTGAGTTTGTGCCCGCGATTCACCTGATGGCCTAACTTCTGTTCCGAACTTGGTCCCTCTCACCCCTATAATTGCAGTGGGGGTATTTACCGAAGAATCGATCTTTCCATATTTGAACAACCGAAAAACATAAAACATTGCCTTTCCGCGCAGCATGCTGATGATGGAAGATTTTTCCCCTCTTGTTTCATCATCAACGAACCGTTCGATGCCGATACGGGTATTTTCACCCAGGGTAATGAGATCTTCTGTGGAGAATCTTATTCGGCACCTGGAATCGGCAAGGGTGAATACCACATCGCGTTTATAAAGCGGGTCTCCGCTTGCGGCTATAAAGGCCAGGTTGTTGTCACCGTGAAACACCACGACATGCCCGAGAACCGTTTGGATAATCCCGATCTGCTCTTCATCACACGGGATGAATTCCTCATAAATGACCAATTGACGCAACTCCTCAGGCAGTTCCACCTCAGGGCCAATGGAAGGTCTGGTGGGCTGCTGGGAAAAGACGGGACCAACCACAAACAAGCATATACACGCTACCAGGATGAATTTCCTTGTCATTGATACTAATTCTTCTCCATTAAAATAAGAATCCAAAACTGATGCTGAATGTTTTTTGGTCGAACTCGAAAAGCTCGGTATTAGAATCATTGTCCATATAGCCGAAAGCAACAGACCAGAAGAGATGCTTGTAGAACCTCTGGCTTAAAGCAATGCTGAAAGTATGCCGGCGATCCTTCCTCTTGGCATCGTAAAGTATCGGAGGATCATCGTATTCCTTGTGAATCCAGAGATAGGACAAAAAAAGATCCGTTTTTGTGGGAAAGTTTCCGATGTAGAACACCCCCAGCAAGGGGGTATCATAAGACCAGCGGCTGGAATCCGCATCGGATGTCTCGTAACCGGCAACCGCTGAAAGGATGTGCCTTCGGTTCGAAAAGTATAGAGAGGGCTTCAGTTCGAAACGATGGCTGCGGTTGTCCAGTTCGGAATTATTGAATTCATAGTAGTGGATGGTCTTAAACTGGTACCCGCCTTTTAAGCTGAACCGATAGCCGAAATGATATTCATAATTGGGGCTTACGGTAAAACCATAATAAAGGCGGTCGCTTCCGTATTCCGCATGCATCAATCCGAAGGGGACTTTGAGGATATCCCTTCTGCCAACCCACCAGGGTCCGGTGGTTACAGTGACAAGCATGAAATTGAACTGGCTGTAATTCAAATAATTTCTATTGAAGAAATTACCCGCTGTATTCCACATCAAACCGTGCGGATTGCCGATGTCATAGACCACGTTGCCGTAAGCATCTGTAATCAAACCGCTGTCTTCTATTTGTTGGGACAGTTCGTCCAGAGTCAATGTCCCCCCCACCACTTCAAGTTCGCGTTGATCCGGACCAGCGTTGATGTTGCTGTCGAACAGCAGCCCTGCGGACAGTCTTAAGTTTATGGATGTTTTCCTTGTTCTCTCTTCGATGGCGGCAAGCAGTTTTTCAATATTTACCTGAACTTCAGCCGGGGCTGATGCGGCTTTCACCCGTTGAAGTTGGCGGCGGGCATCTTCGTATCGGCCGATTGAAAAATAGGTGGAAGCAAGCTCAAGCCGTACCCGGTGTAATTCAGGATCGACAGCCAGCATCTTTTTAAAGGTTTCTATGGCCAGCTCTGTCTTACCAAGATTCATCGCACAGGTGCCGATCCAGAAAAGAATGTCCATGGTTTGAACCAGCTGCGCAATCTCC
>JAFDFZ010000049.1 GCA_019309565.1 Deltaproteobacteria bacterium | reverse complement strand
GGAATTCTGGCTATGGCCGGGCTGCTGTTGTCCAATGGAGCCGTTGAGGCGAAAACCGTTAAATTTACGTTTGCGACAACAAACGGTCCTAAAGATTTCAGTTCGCTTGCCGTGGTTCGATGGCAGAAAGCCATGAAAGAGGCCTCAAACGGTGAACTTGACATGACCTTCGTCCCTGGTGGAGCTCTGGGCGGGGATAAGCAGTTGCTGCAGCAACTCTCTACAAATGAGATCCAGTTGCATGTTGCAGGGCCGGTTATAGTTCATCACCTGGTTCGAGAATATCAATGTATGGAGGCGGAGTTTGTGTACAAAGACGAGGCTCACGGCTTCCGCGTATGGAACGGCCCCTTAAGACATGAACTGAATAAGAAACTTGAGCAAAAGTACAACATTACGATTATCGCAGTGGGTTCCAGAGGTGCCCGAAACGTCACATCTAATGTGCCTATTCGCAAACCCCAAGACCTGAAAGGGATTAAGATTCGCGTGACCAACCCGCTTCGGCAGGAAATATTCAAAGCCTATGGCGCGCTGCCTGCTCCTTTGTCGATTAAGGAACTTTACGGTGCGCTTCGGCAGGGGGTTTTCGAGGCACAGGAAAATCCCATCTCCACCATCTGGGGAAATAAATTCTACGAGGTACAAAAATATATCAACCTTACAAGGCACGTCTGGAGTTACTGGATCATTTCTGCAAACAAGGGTTTCATGGATTCATTAAGTGCCGATCACCGTAATATCTTTATGAGCACTCTTGATGATGCCATCAAATGGCTAAACCATACGGTTAAAACCGAAACAGACAACCTGCTCAAAAAGATGGAAGCCACCGGTAAAGTCAAGGTTATTCATCCGGATATCGCTCCTTTCAGGGAAATTGCTCAACCCATCGTAAAAAAGTTTGCCGCAAAGAAATGTCGTCCCGGTATTCTAGAGGATATAGCAAAGTATGCCCAATAACAGACGGCCTTTCTAGTATCACCTTCTCCATTTCCAGCATGACCTGGATTTGGAGAAGGTGCTGTCTACGGAATGGAATCTTATGGACAAAAGTGTAAAACAAAAATTCCTGCATTTTTTTGAGGCTGTGCTTGAGGCAGTGACGATGGCAGGGTTCATCGGAATGCTTCTGTCAACGGGCGGACAGGTTCTGTTTCGTTATGCGCTTAGAATTTCTGTTCCCTGGACGGAGGAGCTTGCGCGGATCCTTTTCATCTTAACCATGTTTTTCGGAATTGCAATCGCCATCCGGGAAAATGAGCATATTGTGGTTGATTTCCTTTTTAAGAAACTGAATCGTCGATTTCAGGCGATTGGACAAATTCTATACCATTCAGCAATATTAATCCTGCTCTGTTTCATGGCCCGGGGCACGATAGCAATGACAAAGATGACATGGGACTCTTACATGATCGCATTGGATTGGATTCGAACAGGTTACCTTTACTTTGGTGAATTCCTTGCCGTGCTGTGTATGATGCTTTACGTAGTAATGAAAATACACGAGAATCTGCTTATAGTGCGATCGAGTGAATAATATGATCGTTTACGTTTTATTGGCCTGCGGGCTTATTGTTTTGATTATCATCGGTTTTCCCGTTGGCTTTGGTGCCGGGGTTATCGCAACTTTAGGTGCTGCAAACTTTTTTGGAGATATCACAGATCCCAGGGTATCTTCGATGATCGCCCGGCTGGCATTTGCCAAGATAGATAATTTTCTGCTGCTTGCAATCCCCTTTTTCCTGCTTGCCGGAAGATTGATGAATACCGGAGGCATAACCGGTCGTCTGTTCGGTTTCGTAAGCCTGACCGTAAGACCCCTTAAAGGGGGCCTGGGGCATGCGAACGTGCTGGCCAGCATGATTTTCGCCGGTATGTCAGGCTCTGCAACCGCAGATGCGGTAGGCCTTGGGGCAGTGGAGATGAAAGCCATGCTGGATGAAGGTTACAGCCGGCATTTCAGTGCAGCCATAACTGCGGCTTCCTCCCTCATCGGCCCGATTATCCCTCCAAGCATTGCCATGGTTGCTTACGGGGTGCAGGCGGAAGCATCTGTGGGGGCGCTTTTTATGGGGGGAATCGTTCCGGGCATCGTTATGGCACTGGCTTTCATGACATATGTTGCTTGTTGTGCTTACCGCTATGATTATCCTGCAGGAAAAGTTGCTTCTTTAAAAGAACTGGGCAGCAGTTTTCTTAAAGCATTCTTCCCGCTCATGACCCCGGTTATCATCGTCGGAGGTATATACAGCGGTGTGTTTACCCCTACCGAAGCGGCCGCAGTGGCAGCGTTTTATGCCATGTTTCTTGGTCTTGGGATTTACAGAGAGTTCGGCCTTTCACATCTGATAAAGGAAATCCGTGGAACCATGATCGACTGCTCGGTGATCATGCTCATAATCGCTTTTACTTCATCTTTTGGGGTGGTGATGATACGAGGTCAGGTACCCACAGAGCTGGCTAATCTCTTGACGCGCTTGACAGATAACCCAACCGTTTTGCTTTTGCTTTTCACGGTGTTCTGGTTGATCGTCGGGTTTTTTATGGCACAAACACCGGCAATACTTATTTTAACCCCGATACTTTTGCCGGCCGCCGAGCAGTTCGGTATCGACCCGATACATTTCGGGGTGGTGATGACCCTTGCTTTAACGCTCGGGCTGCTTACACCGCCTGTGGGGATGGTTCTTTATGCGCTCATACGGGTTACCGGAGTGCCGTTTGAAAAGCTGGTGGTGCTGGTGCTGCCGTATGTGGCGATAACATTGGGTGTTGTCGTACTTTTGATCCTGTTCCCGCAGTTTGTGCTTTTTTTGCCGCAGCGATTGATGTAGAAGAGTTGTTTCGATTCAATAGGAAAGAAGGCTTGAGATGAAAAGGTGGAAATTCTGTGTCAATGCCGGGTTTTTCGGCAGGCGTCGGGATAGATTTACAGAATATCAACCCGATCGATCCCTTGAAGAGAAGTTAAGGTTGATCTCTCAAGTGAATGGTATCAAAGGAGTGGAGCTTAAATACCCCTTTGATTTGCAGGATGTACAGTTTACCAAAAAATTGTTGGAGGATCGCGGATTGGTTTGTTCGGCTGTAAATGTGGATATAAAGGATGCCGCCTATTTCCGCCACGGGGCTTTGTCTGCAAGCAACAAAGATGCACGGAATCGTGCCATTGAAATGCTTAAGCAGGCAATGGACATAGCAGCAGAATTGGGAGCCAACCTGGTATCCACATGCCCGCTGGCAGACGGTTATGATTACCCGTTTCAAATCGATTATGGCGATGCCTGGGGATACTTTATCGATTCTGTAATTCAGGTGGTATCATATCGTGAAGATGTGAAGCTTGCCCTTGAATACCAGCCCCACGAGCCCCACTCGAAAATACTGCTGGGTGATGTGGGTAAAATGCTTCATATATGTGCAGAGGTTGAAAAGCCAAATCTCGGGGCAAATCTTGATATCGGCCACAGCTTCGCCGCGCTGGAAACACCTGCTGAATCCGCAACGCTGCTGGCAAGCAAGGATAGGTTGTTCTATATTCATACAAATGACAACACGGGCGATGGCGGGGACTGGGACATGATTTCTGGCAGCGTACATTTCTGGCATTGGATGGAGCTGCTGCTTGTTCTTGATAAAATAGGATATGAGGGGTGGCTGGGAGCCGACATAGCTCCAAAAACGATCGGTCCGGTTGAGGCCTTTGATATCAATATCCGCATGATTCAAAGAATGCTTAAAGCTATTGAGCAGATGGGCTCGGATAAAATCTTAGAACTCGTAAGAAAAGAGGGTAATATTGACGAAACCTATGACTTCCTGAGTCGACTTTTGGTCAGAGAGGATTAGACAGACACGTCATCAAACCAAAAATAAACTCAGGAGATTTCACGTGACAAGAGGTGCCTATGAACAAATTGGCGATAATCTCTGCCTTTCTCGGTGGAGTTAAGAATCGTTATATGACGTATGAAAAAGATCGCAGTCTTGAAGAAAAATTTTCGCTTGCATCGAAAATAAAAGGACTGGATGGGCTTGAGCTTTGTTATCCGGCGGATTTCGAAAACCTCGGATTGCTGAAATCACTTCTTTCCGATCATGGTTTTGGTGTATCTTCTGTAAACGTGCGATCGCGGCGAACCGGAAAATGGTGGCGGGGGGCATTTACCTCTGCAAAGGAATCGGAGCGAAAAGAAGTGGTCGAGGACTTTAAGCGCGCCATTGATGCTGCACGGGAGATCGGGGTTAACCGTATCTCCACCTGCCCTTTAAATGACGGACATGATTATGTCTTTGAGATGAATTACATCGATTCCTACGGCTATGCCCAGGAAACGTTTGCAGCCATCTGCGAGTACGATCGAAACGTAAAGCTGTGCATCGAGTATAAGTGTAATGATCCGAGGGTGCGTTGCTTTTTTGCTTCAGCCGGAGAGACGGCCGCATTTTGCAACTCTGTGGGTGCAGAAAACCTGGGAGCGACGCTTGATATCGGCCACTCTCTTCAGGGTGGAGAAAGACCTGCGCAGGCAGCCGCATTGCTGGCTCATTCCAAAAGGCTTTTCTATGTCCACCTAAATGATAACGACCGTAATTTCGATTGGGACTTGATGCCGGGGGCGTTTCATTTCTGGGAGTTCATCGAATTTTTCTACTATCTGAAAGAATTGGAATACACCGACGACTGGTATGCCTATGATGTGATGTCAAAGGAAATCGATACTGTCGAAACGTTCAACACGGTGGTAGAAGTTACTCGAAAATTAGAACACTTATCCGAAATGATCGATCGTAAGCAGATGGAACAGCATATGAAGCAGCGAAATCCGGCAAGGCTGTTAAGCTATCTGTACAAAGAGCTTGTTTGAACACACCAGATGGCGGGACATTTTTTCAAAAGGCCCTCTTTTCGTGATAACAACCCCTTTATCCACTAAGCAGGCATTGATCAAGGATAGCCCGTGTCTTCTGTTTCAACCTTACAGCAAACTCATCTTCTCTTTTCAGCGCTTCCCTTAGAGCTTCCAGCGTATCGTAATAGAGATTCCAGCCGCGCTGCTCCCTTTCGTAATGCTGTTTAAGCCCTCCGTTTCGAATAAAATCGAGAGCATTTTTGATACGAAAAGCACCGTTTGTTACAAAATCGCCCCCTTCTTTGTTTTTCCCAGCAGTAAAGAAAGAAGCGGCCTTTAGGGCGAACCGGAGCATTACAACCGCAGTGGGAATCTTTGATATAAAGCAGCCGGTAAAGGGATCAAGGATCTTCTTGATGGTGGTAATATCTTCGGCCAGCACACGCGCGTAGGCCGAGAAGTAAAGAATCCGTACATAATCACCAATCAGCGTTCCGATACGGGCCGACTCGATAGCCTGCTGTGCGAATGCTTCCTTGTCATGGCGCATGATAAGCCCGTCTTTGTGCACATAGGCAAGCCTTTCTCCTTGCCGGCATATGACAGAAAGAATGTAAGCCTGATCCTCCGCCCGTCCGATAAATGAGGGCGTAAACGGACGGTGTTTGAAAAGGCTTTCTGTCAAAATGCCGTTGGTACCGCCGGTAATGTGGATTCGCTGAATGCATCGGCGCCTGCCGTCTAAAGCTTCGGTATCATAGCGCGTCATCATCTCAGCTCGTGTGGAGATCGCCTGTGGTAGCTGATTGAAAAAAATGTACTCTTCAAAAACAGGAGATCGGTCGGGAAAGGGAACATCCGGTGTAAACAGGCAGCGGCCAATATCCTTTTCATTTACAAGAGCCCCTGCAATCATCCCCAAATCGACCGGAAAGCCCTCTGTATCCACCCCCTTTGCCCCCCACAGCGGGGTTTTAAAATGCTCAAAGGCCGAAGCTCCTGTCTGCTCGACCAGTTCCTTTTGAGGAAATATCTGGTCAAGATCGATCTTGAAGGTGGCTTTTATTTCAGGTGACACAAGCACCTGCCACAGGGCAGATACGGCTTTTAGAAAACTGTAATGTCTTCCATATTCTCCATCAACTCCAAATACCGAAAGGAGCGCTTCAGCGTTATTTACACCCAGGTAATAGCGTGCAGCCGGTGCAAGAATATCTTTGATGATGCTATCTGTTTGGGATTCTGAGAACATGTAGATGTCAAGCCCTTTGAAATCGCCGTTTCGTTGGATTTCTTCTTTGAGATAACGCTTTGCGATTAAGCGAAGACCTCTATGTGTGACCGAAACAGAAAGGATACAGGTAATTCGTGATTTTTGAGTTGCATTTCCCCTTACCCGCTCAAAGGCAAGGGCTTTTTCCAGAGCCCGAAGTCCGTAAAGAAATTCGTTGCTTTCGGGTGCCACGCCTATTTGTATGGGATGATCGAACCAGTATTGCTGAGGTTCTTTTAGAACCGGGGCAAGGGATCTTTTAAGATCTTCGCTTAGATGAAGGGCTTCAAGGCGCTTTTCGCCATCCGGAAGGGTCAGAAGCACATTGGATATAAAGAGCAACTGACGGGCGGGATCCGAAATCGGATCTGTTTTCAAAGATAAAATCTCTACAGTTCGCTTTTTCCTGAGCTCATCGATTCCACGCTTGTAATTATTCCTAAGCCCAACGGCTTCGGGGAAAAAGACCGCCCAGAGCTTCTCTGAAGTCTGTTCAAGACTTTTCTCTTTTTTGTCATCAGCAGTAAAGTGGTAAAGTGCCATAAACGCATCTTTGAAATCTTTGTCTTTTCGAATCACCCTTTCAATTTCACAAGTCGTGTTTTCTATACCTTCCAGGTAAAATTGCGCCGTTTCTTTTAAACTTTGCGTATGGCAAGCCCGTTCAAGCAGTCTTCCGGCTGCTTTAAAAGCCTTGTGTTTAGGACCCGCCAGGCGAATCAAGAACGCCGCATTCATCGAACGAATTATCTGCCAGCGCCCGGAGGCGTTCTCGTCGAATTGATCCATTGGATCGAAAATGGAAGTTCCGGGAGCTTTTATCCTGGAATTAAAAAGGGCGGAGAAAATGGTGTTTAGCACTTTCCTTGAAATCCTACGCCAACTCTGCCATACTTTCCAGTATAGTTCTTTTCGGTGTGAAACATAAAATGTCTTTCGATAAACATTAACATCAATTTCAGAAGATTTCAAATTGTGCTGGGTTTGAAACAGTATAAAAGTGACAGGTGCTATTTTATCAGATCAGGTTAAAAGCCTTGATTGGAAGATAAGGAATGTCGAATTTTATGATAAAATTCCCGAAAGGGTTATTTTAGAAATATTTAAGAAACTTTCGATACTGCTGCGTTTTGAATAGGTTGCCGTTGGATTGGTAAAGGACTATGGTGTTGCATAAGTCGAGGTGACAAGGCATGCTGGCGTGTATACTGCGGCCGTTTCGAGAATCATGCAACGGGCAAGGGTGATAAGTTAACCCCGTCAACAGCGTCCCTTATTTATGAAACGATTACTGCTTAAATTTACCATACTTGCGGCCATGCTCCTTATCCTACCCCTGCTGGGTGTTTTGCTGGCCGGTTATCCTTTCGGCCGATACCTGGAGTTTCCGCCCGAGAGCCGATATGTTGTCCATACTCCCTTCTCATGGATTGTATTTATTGTCTATTCGGCAATCATCCTTGCCGCGGTGCTGCCACTTTTGATCGGGGGACTGAAGGCGGGTGGTTCAGGCCGCGTTGCCACCATGGCTGGACGATGTCCTTTCCCGTGGTGGGGCTGGCTTGGTATCGTCCTGGGGGTGATTGCCTGGGTTTTGGCCTGGACGCGGTTTCCCTGGTTTGCACGCTTTCAGCCACATACCTTCACGCCTTTGTGGGTTTCGTTGATTCTGGTCATAAATGCCCTTAGTTACCGGCAAAAAGGGCGCTGTCTTATGTTTGACAGAACAGGATTTTTCCTGATTCTTTTTCCTTTAAGTGCACTGTTCTGGTGGTTTTTTGAATATCTTAACCGATTTGTCCAGAACTGGTATTATGTAGGGCCCACATTCGGTGCGTGGGAATACTTCTGGTATGCCACCCTTCCTTTTTCAACCGTTCTTCCTGCGGTGCTGAGTGTTCAATACTGGATGAGTGAATTTGGCTGGATTAAATCACGTTTTCATAATCTATATCCCATCCGTCCTTCTCATCCGAAAAAATTGGCTGCAGCCACCCTTTTTCTATCGGCAGCAGGGCTTGCAGGGCTTGCAGTATGGCCCAACTTTACATTTTCTTTGCTGTGGATATCTCCACTGTTAATCCTGCTGTCTCTTCAGACGCTGTTTAATGAACGGCATATTTTGTCTGATCTCACACGGGGTGATTGGCAAACGGTGATCTCGGCCGCACTGGCCGCCCTTTTTTGCGGGCTTTTCTGGGAGACCTGGAATTTTTACAGTCTGGCCAAGTGGAAATATTCCATCCCGTTTGTTCACCGGTTTCAAGTCTTTGAAATGCCGATACTTGGCTATGCAGGCTATCTGCCCTTTGGGCTGGAATGTCTGGCGATGGGCAGATTGCTGGAAAGCCTTCCGATATTTACCAGAACCGCTTGAGTATTTCGTTTAATTGATCTTCGCTGCGAACGCTTATGGGCTGCCACTGTTGGGGCAGCAGATTACGATAGGTAGGTGTTTTAAACCGCTGGCCGATCAAAAGGATAACCCCGCGGTCGCTCTCGGAACGGATCACACGGCCCGCTGCCTGAAGCACGCGGGTCATTCCCGGAAAAAGATACGCATACTCAAAGCCCTGACCAAGATGATGGTCGAAATAATCACGAATCAATTGCCTTTCCAGAGAAATCCCGGGAAGCCCGGGCCCCACCACGGCAGCACCTGAAAGTCTCTCGCCCGCCAGATCGATCCCTTCGCTAAAAACACCCCCCATCACCACAAACCCGATAAGCGTGTTTGAGGTTTCCTTGACAAACTGTTCAAGAAACCGCTCTCGTTCCTCTTCGCACATCTCCGGTGCCTGCAGCAGAGTGCGTAGTTGAGGTCTGGCATTGACAAAGGTAGCATGGACCATTCTCATGTACTCGTAAGAAGGAAAAAATAAAAGGTAATTGCCTTGTTTTTGCTCAACCAGATGAATCAAGGTTTCAGCAACCTCCGTAACGGTACTCTTTCGGTGCCGGTAGCGGGTGGAGATATGATCGGAAATTAAAACACACAGATTCTCTTCCGGAAATGGTGAGGGCAGCACGCGTTTTTCTGCCATATCCTCACATCCCAGCAGAGATTGGAAGTAGTCGAGCGGGGTTAGGGTTGCAGAAAAAAAGACAGCGGCACCGCAACGGGAAAGCGCATTTCTTAGTGAAACAGAAGGGTCCACGCAAAACAGTTTTACTTTAAGATCGTCTCCTGTCACTTCCGTGCACGTGGCATAAGAATCATCATATTGCTCCCAGATCTTTATAAAAGCGCTTACCGAAAAGTATAGATCCATAAGATCTTCCCGATACTGAGTTTTTATATTCAGCGAAAGCCAGCGCTCTGTCAGCCACAGAAAACGCCTGAGCAAAGGAAACAGCGCTTCGGGCGGATCTTTTTCCGCCATCATACCGGCTGCTGCCTCGCATTGTTTTCTTTTCTTTACAAGCAAGCTATTGATGGCTCCCAAGGCTTTGTAGATGGCCGGAAGCTCTTCCTTTATTACGCGCCGGAGGGACAAAAATGGCTGCTTGCAGATTTCGGAGGAAAACATATCTCTTGCCCTGTCAACAAGGTTGTGCGCCTCATCGATCAGGAAGACATAACCGTTTCCTTCTTCCATAAAGAACCGGCGCAGAAAAGCCCTTGGATCAAATGCATAATTGTAGTCGCAGATAATGCAGTCCGCCCAATTAGAAAGCTCAAGCGTCAGCTCGAACGGACAAACACGATGGCTTTGGGCTTTTTCAACGATCGTTTCCCTGGTAAGAGCATCTTCATTGAAACTTTCCTTAATCGCGCCATTGATTCGGTCAAAGTGCCCCTTGGCGTATTCGCATTCTTCAGCCGAACAGGAGCTTTCCGGACGAAGACAGATTTTTTCTTTTGCCGTAATGGTCAGGGATTTGATTCTCCCCCCTTGTTTTCTTATCTCCTCAAACATCTTTTCCGCGATAATTTTTCCGGTGGTACGTGCGGTAAGGTAAAATACCTTCGGTGTCAGCCCCTTGCCTATGGCTTTTACGGCAGGGTAGATCACGGCCATCGTTTTTCCGATGCCCGTGGGGGCCTGAATAAGTAGTTGATTTTTCTGCTTGATGGTTCGATAGACGTCTGCGGCCATCTCCCGCTGCCCCGGTCGATATGATCCGAAGGGGAAATTGAGCAAACGTATCGAGCTGCTGCGAACACCATACCAATCGATGATGCTCTCGGCCCATTGAAGGTACCGATCGATGAGTTCCTTAAAAAAGGTTTCCAGAGACTGCATTGAATGACTCTGGTGGAACTCCCGGATCTGGCCAGTATCCAGACGATAGTAGGTAAGCTGAATATCGATTTTTGAGAGGCTATGGGAAAGCCCGTAAAGGTATGCGTAGCACTTAGCCTGTGCCCAGTGCAGCGAGTCTTCTTTTTCATTGAGAGTATTCAGATCGGAAAGCGTCGTTTTGATCTCATCGATCATAACCCTGTGCGGCTCGTGATATACTCCGTCGATGCGTCCGCTTACAATCAGCACAAAGCGTCCGGTATCGACACTGTGAGATACGTGAACTTCCGGTACGTAGGTGTCAGGGCGGGATTTTTGTATCTGCTGGTGGGCACGAATGCCTTCTATAGCTCGACTTGCACCAAGAAACGTCAGCTCCAGGTCTCCTGAGCGCAACACGTGTTCAACCAGTGTACGAACCGCAATTTGAAGCGTCTGTTTCAATTAAGAACCAGTTTTTAAGAGCTCTTCGGGCAGTTCACAGACGATATTCCCGGTTTTCTTTGCTTCCACATAATGAGCGGCGGCCAATGCAGCCGTGCATCCATCTGCAGCCGCAACAACAATCTGGCGGGCATATTTTTCCCTTAGATCTCCAATGGCATAAATTCCGGGAATGTTGGTCTCGCATTTTGCATCGGTAACCACATACCCGTCCATGTTCATTCTGGTTCCCGCAGGCACCAGTTTGTTGTTGGGTTCAAACCCAATGAAAATAAAGACTCCCTCGGTTGGCAGTTCACGGACTTTTCCGGTTTGGGTGTCCTTTAGGTCTACCGCGCGCACCCCTGCGCTGTCGGCTTTTATTTCGGTAACCACCGTATTCCAGAGAATTTCGATCTTGCAGTCTTCCTTTATGCGTTCCTGCAAGAGCATGCCCGCACGAAGCGCATCACGGCGGTGAACCAGATATACCTGCTTGGCCAGTTTGGCAAGATAAAGGGATTCCTCGGCTGCCGTATCGCCGCCTCCTACCACCACCACCGTTTTATTTCGGAAAAAAAAGCCATCACACACAGCACAATAGGATACTCCCCTGCCGTAATATTCATTTTCCCCGGGGATATTCAATTTCTTGGGGTTGCCGCCGGTTCCGATGATGATGGCATGGGTGGCATAAACTTCACTGTTGTCAAGCCGCACCATGTGATACTCCCTGCTTGGCTCGATGGCGACCACCTCCCCGGTTATCATCTCCAGGCCGTAAGATTTGGCATGTTCGGTGAACTTCTGGGCCAGTTCGGCCCCGTGAACATTGATAAATCCAGGATAGTTTTCAACCGATTCCGAATTTATCATCTGCCCTCCGGGAACGCCGACTTCGATCAGAACGGTCTTCAATGCCGCTCTCATGGCGTAAATCCCGGCCGAAAGCCCTCCTGGTCCGCCGCCGACAATGACAAGATCATATGCCGTGTCCTGAGGCATCTCACACCTCCTGTTTTCCGTTATCCTTTGATGCTGCGAGGCAGGAGCATTTGATGTTGCGGGCAGATCGATCGTGGATTCTGGTACACCGCACCGGCGAACGCCACCATATATTTGCGAATGGCATCCATCTGAACCACTTCGTCAACCAGACCATGCTGGGCACAGTATATGGGGCGGGAATGATCGTAATAATCCTTTGCCAGCTTGTTCATAGCCTCGATCACAGGCTCAAGCGGTCTTCCCGCTTCTTTTTCCTTCACCAGCCGGCGCGAATAGCTGGCCACAGCAGCGGTCTCTCCGTGCATGACATATATCTCCGTTGTGGGAGTGCCCAGGGTAAAGGCATTGTGCCGGTTTGCAGTTGGCCCCCCCATGATATAATGAGCCGCAGCGGTCCCTTTTCTTAAAACAACCAGCATCATGGGAATATCCGTCTGCTGAATGGAATAGATCAATGCCTGGCCGAGGCCTAAAAGTTCCGCCTTTTCCGCAAGATCTCCCACATCGATTCCGGTGGTATCCTGAAACCATATAATGGGCACTCTATCCCGGCCGCACATGGTGACAAATTCGTTCATTTTGATAAGCCCCTGCCGGTATAATTTTCCTCCTATACCCGGATAATCCGCATATTCAGGGTAATTCTTCCCAAGGTATCCCTGGCGGTTTCCAATTATGCCCACCAGGAAACCATCCACTTTGCAAAGCCCGGTATACACCTCCGGGCCGTAATCGGGCTTAAACTCCATGTGTTCGCTTCCGTCCACAAGCCTGGCGAGCACTTCGTCAAAATCATAAACCTTTTTTTGGTTAAAGGGTATCAGCCGGTAAAGGTCTTCGACGGGAAACTTGGGCTCTTTGGGATCGGCGACCCGGAAAAACTTGGGGTTGTAAGCCGGCATATCCTTCATGTAATCCTTCAGCCCGTCCAGCACGTCTTTTTCCTCTTCGTACACGTACCTGAAAAAGCCGGTTTCATCATAATGGATCTTTACGCCTCCCGGTGGTTGGGCCTTGGATTTTCGGGCGGCCTCAATCAGCATTTCTGCGCCTTCTTTGTCAAAATAACCTTTTGGTGACATTCCAGTGAGAATCCCGACACCACCCACTGCGATATTGCAATTTTTATGGGCAAACAGGACCGTTGGGCTGATTCCCTGATAACCGCCTCCTGCCGGGTTTGTGCCGTAAATAGCTGCAAGAATCGGAATTCCCATTTGCTCAAGTTCCGCATGCCTGAAAAACGTGGCTCCAGAGCCCCGGCGATCCGCATAAAATTTCTCTTGCTCCGGTAATTTAACCCCGCTGCAATTAACCAGCCAGACCAGGGGTAGATTCAAACGCTTTGAGAGATTGGTCACCCGGAAAATGTTTTCTGCCTGACCGGGCAGCCATGCGCCTGCCAGAACCTTGTTGTCAAAACCGATGATAACCGCCCACTTCCCTGAGATTTTACCCAGACCGTCGAACACGTTGGTCGTGCCTTCCTCGTTGTTCTGAGGGTTATATATGGTATGCAACGGACACCATGTACCAGGATCGACCAGATATTCCAGTCGCTGCCAGACCGTCCACTGTCCCCGGGCATTTATTTTCTCTTCGGGTATCCCCACCTTTTTTACCCGCTCCACTTCCTGAGCGATCTTGGCCTCTTCTTCCTTGATTTGTTTCACGTTCTCTTCGGTGCGTTTGATCTGCCCTTCTTTAAGCGGGTGGCCGAACTCCGCCATTTTTTCAAAATAAGGTCTCATGGCCTAACTCCTCTTTTTTTGGTAATCAGTCGTCTGTTATGATGGCCAGCACGTCGTCCTCTTCCACGGTATCACCTTCCTTGACTCTTATTTCCTTAACAGTTCCGTTACATGGCGAATAAATCGGTGTTTCCATCTTCATTGCTTCGATTACCAGCGCTTCTTCATCTTCTTCAACTCTGCCGCCTTCCTGGATATTGAGCTGTAAAATTTTTCCTGCCAGCGGTGCTAAAATTTCATGATCCATACCAAATTCCTCCCTGTAAAAATTTCAAACACAAAGCCGCCTGAAAAGGACTAGCGAATTAGAGCTTTCGTAAATCATCTCATACATTAAATCGTTCAATAAATCTAATTCCCTTGGCCTGCCCCCAAGCTATCTCAAAATGGTTAAGAAAATCCCCGCTGCGATAACTGTTCCGATAACTCCAGCAACGTTGGGTCCCATAGCATACATCAGCAGGTAATTATGTTTGTCTGCCCGAGCGCCTACTTTCTGAACCACTCGGGCTGCCATGGGCACCGCCGATACGCCGGCGGCGCCCAAAAGAGGATTAATCTTGTCTCTTAAAAAAAGGTTCATAAGCTTTGCCAGAAGAACTCCGGTTGCCGTGCTCACAGCAAAGGCGAACAATCCCAGAAAAAAGACGAAAATGACACGGGGTTTTAAAAAACTATCTGCATTCATGGTGGCTCCCACCGACAATCCCAGGAAGATGGTCACGATATTTAGCAGTTCGTTTTGAGCCGCCATGTTAAGCCGTTCCACCACTTTAGCTTCTCTGAAAAGGTTCCCCAGCATAAACATGGCCATCAGAGGTGCAGAGGCAGGTACCAGCAAAATAATCAGCACCGTAGAGATAATCGGAAATAGAAGCTTCTCTATCTGGCGGACTTTCCGAAGCTTTTTCATACGGATCAGCCGTTCCTTATCCGAAGTCAACAACCGCATGATCGGCGGCTGAATGATTGGTACCAGCGCCATGTAGGAATAGGCCGCCACTGCTGTGGTGCCCAGCATGTGGGGGGCCAGTTTGGTGGCAAGGAATATGGTGGTGGGGCCGTCTGCCCCCCCGATGATTCCTACAGAAGCCGACTCCTTCAATGTGAATCCAATGGCATACGCTACAAAAAAGGTCACGTACACACCTGCCTGGGCGCCGGCGCCGAGAAAGATGAGTCCGGGTCGGGCCAGCATAGGTCCGAAATCTGTTAATGCCCCGATGCCCATAAATATAAGCGGCGGGATGACCTCCCATTGAATGCCGTAGTGGTAAAATCGCCAGATTAAGCCCTCCTCTGGTTTCATAAGATCCGCCAGAGGAAGATTAGTAACCAGGATTCCAAATCCGATGGGAAGCAGCAGTAACGGTTCGAATTTCTTGGATATGGCAAGGTATATCAAGGTTAAACCAATGATCCACATAACGACCATAGGAAGCGTGAGATAAAAAAAACCGGATGTGTGAAACAGGGCAAAAGGATTTTGAGTCATTCCGCTTCCTCTTTACGAACCCATTTTTCAAGCATAAATGCGGTTACCCGAATAGAAACATAGAGCAAAGCCATACCAAGAAAAACCCCGCCTAATCCGGACACAAAGATATATACCGATTGTGGCATCATTTGTTCTCCCTTCTGGTACCTCTTCCGGCTGTTACGCCTGTAAAACCGATTGAGTATGTCTACCTTCAACTTAGGGAGTTTTTTACAAACACTGCAGGGCACGTTTCCCAGACGTGCCGAACATTTTACAAAAAATTAGCCAATTATTGTTATGTCAATCGAAAAACCAAGTCAAGCCAGAAGTTATCCTTAAAAAATGATAAAGCTATCAGGCTTACCGGTTGGCTTTTCGGATTCCCAGTTGATCCATAGCGATAATCCATTTGCAGATATTTGCAGAGCCTTCCACCATTGTATATGTGGGGGTATCCCGGTAAATACGGGCAATGGGGTACTCTGTGGAATATCCGTAGGCGCCGAGGATTCGCATGGCGTAATTGGCGCATTTTGTGACCACCTCGCCGGCAAAATACTTGGCCATGGCCACATCAAGGCCGTTGTTCAGATTTCCCTGATCCTTTTCCCACGCCGCCTTATAAACCAATAAACGGGCGGCCTCGATCTCGGTTGCCATCTGGGCGATCATATCCTGGTTCATCTGAAACTCTCCAACAGGCTTTCCGAACTGTTTTCGTTCGTTGCAGTACTTGATAGACGTTTCCAGACAGGCCTGGGCGACCCCGACCGCTCCGGCTGCTGCGGAAAGACGTGTTTGATTCAGGGAGCCGAACATGATCTTCGCTCCGTCTCCCGGGTTTCCAATGATGTTTTCTCTGGGCACCCTGGTGTTGGTAAGGAAAACCTCTCCTGTGGGGGAGGAATGCGAGCCCATTTTTTCCAGTACCGTAGTCTTTACACCGTTGAAATTTTTCGGCTCAACGACGAATGCAGAAAGTCCCTTGGAGCCTTTGGAGCGGTCTGTATAAGCATAGATGATAAGAACATCCGCCAAATTGGCATTGGATATCCAGGTCTTTGTTCCGTTTAATAACCAGTGATCACCTTTGTCTTCCGCTGTGGACTGCATGGCCATGACATCGGAGCCGGCATCCGGCTCGGTGATGGCAAACCCTCCAATATATTCGGCGCTCATAAGTTTCGGGATATACTTGCGTTTTAATTCATCGCTGCCGTAGCGGTGGATGGTATAGGCAGAGCCCAGGGTCTGCATGTTCACCTGAACTCGAAGAGAGCTGGAAACCCGGGCTATCTCCTCGGTTACAATGACAGCAGCCATAAACCCCATCTCTTCGCCGTCGTATTCTTCGGGGATTACCGTTCCGAAAAACCCCAGCTCTCCCATGGGCTTCAGCACCTCTTCGTAGGGGAAATAATGATCTTTGTCCCATTGATCCACATAGGGGGCGATCTGTTTCTTTGCAAATTCCTGAACGGATTTTCTTAGCATCTCCAATTCTTTAGAAAGTTTAAAGTCCATATAACACCTCCTGATATGCCGAAAAAATTGGCGTCAATGAGTTCCTCGGAAACGTATATCTGTCTTGCAGTGCAAATAGCAATAAAGGTATCAATCTGTAAATAGTAAAATACCCTGTATGCATGATTTATCAGTATCTAAAGAGAGTGTGGCTCTTGAATTCATTTTTCACCAACCGGGTTCACATAAGAATTGCTGGCCAGAAATAGTCATGTTTAGCGTTTTTTTCCCGGATGTGATATTATTCATTCCCCGTATGGTTGCACCGAAACTCATTGGAGCCATCTAAAGGAGGCATAAAGAATGTCGTTTACGGATATCTTCAGCGTTGCCGCTTTAAAGCGCATCGAAAGATTAAAAAACCGGTTTTTGAACAAAGAGCCTGAAATGTGCATCGAACGGGCATTGCTTGCAACCGAAGCCTATCAGGAAAATGAAGCGTTACCGGTTATTGTAAAGCGGGCTTTGACGTTGAAAAAAATCCTGGAGAACATCCCCATTTTCATCGAACCCGATGCGCTGATCGTGGGCTCTCCTGCTTCAAGGCCAAGAGGTGCGGAGGTTTTCCCTGAGATGAGTGTGCACTGGATGGTACGGGAACTGGATATTTTTGAGACCCGGGAATTTAATCGATTGAGGGTCAGCGATGACACCAAGCGAATCATCCGAACCGAGATCTACCCGTACTGGAAGGGAAAGACGGTTTGCGACCGTCTGGAAGCGGTGCGAAACAGGAGCATACAACAGGCGGTGGACTGCGGGCTCATATCCAACCCACACCAATGGGCCGGGTTTGCTCATGTGGCTTTAAGTTTTTACCTGGTATTAAACAGAGGGTACGAGGGGTTGAAGAAAATCATTTGCGAAAAACGATCGGCACTGGACATTACTTCTCCTGACTACGTGATTCACAGAAATTTCTATGATGCGGCGGAAATTACCTGCGATGCGGCCATTTCCTATGCAAAGCGTTACTCGAAACTGGCACGGGAGATGACGCAGGTGGAAACAGACCCGAAAAGAAAAAAGGAGCTTGAGAAGATTCATGACATCTGTGCAAGAGTCCCGGCGCTGCCGGCCCGAAATTTCTACGAAGCAATACAGGCCGTGTGGTTCGTTCAGCTGATTCCACAGATTGAGTCCAACGGGTTTTCCATCACCCCCGGTCGATTCGACCAGTACATGTACCAGTTTTACAAGAAAGATATACAGCAGGGAAGCCTCACCCAGGAAGAAGCCCAGGAATTGCTTGATTGCTTTTGGGTTAAATGCAACGAGATTCTTCGGGTCGATGACCGGGGGGCGGCGGAAATAAATGCAGGGTATGCAGCAGGGCAGAATCTTACAGTCGGCGGGGTGGGGCGCGATGGAGCGGATGTCACTAACGAGCTTAGCTACATGTGCTTGCTGGCCAATGCCCATGTGGGGCTGACCCAGCCGAACTTTACCGTACGGCTCCACAAGAACAGCCCGGATGAATTTCTTGAAAAAGTCACCGAAGCCATCGGGCACGGAAACGGTATGCCTCAGATACTCAATGATGAAGTGATCATCGCGGGGCTTGAAAGAATCGGCATCGAACTTGAAGAGGCCAGAGACTATATCCCGGTTGGATGTGATGAAATAACGGTGGATGGCATGTGGGGCCGTTGCAACGGCGGATATCTCAATTTTGTCAAAATCCTGGAGAGCCTTCTTAACAATGGCAGGTGCATGCTTACCGGAAAGGATACTGGCCTGCCACGGGTTGATCTTGCTAGATTGAATACTTTTCAAAAATTTAAGGAAACCTATCTGGCTCACTTAAGGCAGGGTGTGCGTATACTTGTTTCTGAAGCCAACATCACGGATGTTGTTCACGAATGGTTGATGCCCCTGCCGTCTGTATCAGTGGTTGTCGCAGGATGTCTGGACAGCGGCTTGGATGTGACCCAGGGAGGAGCGCGGCATAATTTTACCGGCCCGGTGGGAGTCGGCTCTGCAAGCATAGGAGACTCACTGGTTGCAATTAAGAAAATGGTATATGAAGATGCGAAGATAGATTTGGAAAGATTTTCTCACATCTTGAGAACAAATTACCAGGACGCCGAATTGTTGCGGCAATACATCAAAAACCGTCTTCCCAAATTTGGAAACGACATAGATGAAGTCGACAGCCTGGTTGTGGAGGTAACCGATACGTTTTTTGATGAACTGGATCACCATTTAAATCCCAGAGGCGGGAGATTCACCGCGGCACTCTACTCGGTAACAGCCCAGATAGGGCTTGGAAACAAAACAGGGGCCACTGCAGATGGACGCATGGCCGAAGAGCCCTTATCAGACGGCTTGTCGCCCGCTTACGGCTGTGACCTGTCAGGACCTACGGCAGCGCTGAAATCCATTACTAAAATCGATCTGAAACGGGCAATCGATGGCGTCATCGTAAATCAAAGGTTAAGCCCCTCTGTTCTTAGAAATGCAGGTGGAAGAAAGAAATTTAAGGATCTTCTCAGAGCCTTTGTAAACCTGGGGGGATTTCACTGGCAGTTTAACGTCATCTCAACGGATGTATTGAAAGAGGCTCAGAAAAATCCAGGAAAGTACAGTGATCTTGTAGTGAGGGTTGCAGGATACAGCGCGCTTTTCACCGAGCTGTCCAAAAAGGCTCAGGATTCCATCATCGCAAGGACTGCGGCTGAGCTATGAGGAAAGGCGCAGGCAGCAGCGTCGATGATCAAGGCCTAAGAGGCCTTGTTTTCGATATTCAGAGATTTTCTTTACACGACGGGCCCGGTATCAGAACGATTGTCTTTCTGAAAGGATGCCCGCTTTCCTGCATCTGGTGCTCCAATCCCGAATCTCAAGAATTTAATCCACAGATCCTGTTCAATGTTTCAAAATGTATCGATTGCGGTACGTGTGAAACCGTGTGTGAGAAAGGTGCCATCAGGACAGGAGATCACGTTGATCGAATCGATCGAAATGCCTGTGATGAATGTGGCTGTTGTTGTGAGCATTGCCCAACCGAGGCCCTTAAGTGGAGTGGAAAACAGATGGATGTATCCCAGGCCAGCCGGTATTTCTTAAAAACCTTTTAAAGGCATGCAAATTAAGCGGTATTCATACGGCTGTGGAGACCTGCGGTGTCACTAAATGGGAATTTTTTCAGGGCATACTGCCTTATACCCAACTTTTTCTTTACGATCTTAAACATATGGATCCACTGGCACATGAGAGGTTCACCGGATACGATAACAGGCAGGTGCTGGATAACCTTGGCAGGCTATGCAGCAAAGGTGCCAACATCATTATTCGCATGCCGGTTATCCCCGGTTTGAATGATTCCGAATCGAATATCACCGCCACCGCCGATTTGATGGTCCGGCTGGGTATTCAAGAAATCCATTTGCTGCCCTATCACAATTACGGGGAAAGCAAATATAGCATGCTGGGATTGGAGTATGCTTTAAAGGACCTGGTTCCCGTCTCCGAACAGGATTTACAAGCCCAAAGGCTTTTGTTTGAAGCCCATGGCATCAAAGTGAATATCGGGGGCGAATGACCGGCCGCCAAAGATAGAAATATTTTCTGAGCCCGCCCGAAAATCACCTAAAAACCAACTAATGTCTTGACGAATTAAAATCAATTACATTAAAATAAATTTAAAAGGCAAAAGCACATGATGAAGGAGAAGAGGATGGAACGGTTTGAAACAGCACAACTCCTCTGGCGCGGCTGGTGGTACTGCTGCGGTAAGGGGGTTGTTGATCGGTCTCGTTCCGCCTGATCCATTCAGTTCATCGAACATTTAAAGGACCGTGAGCAACCCTGATGCTTGCGGTCCTTTTTTTGGGGCTGTAAGAGCAATGTACAGCCCCTTTTTTTATTGACGGATTTAACCTTTAATGATCAAGGAGGTGGGCAATGCTGGTTGTCATGCATCAAAAGGCAACTCGTGAGGAGATCGACAATGTGGTACAGGCCATTGAACAAAGGGGTTATGTGGCGCGTCCGATACCCGGAGGACAGCGTGTATCCATTGGAGTGCTGCACAATAAAGGGCCGGTGGATGGATCGTTGTTTTTGGGACTGCCGGGTGTAAAGGACGTCATTCCGGTCACCCGACCTTACAAGCTGGTCGGCAGAGAGTTTAAACCGCAAGACAGTGTGATTCGGGTGGGTGATGTACCCGTGGGAAAAGGTTTCTTTACTATCATTGCAGGGCCTTGTGCCCTGGAAAGCGAAGAGCAGGCGATAACAATCGCACGGCATGTCAAAGAATTCGGAGCACACATGTTCCGAGGCGGTGCATTCAAGCCCCGCACCTCTCCTTATTCATTTCAGGGTTTAGGAGAGCGGGGGCTTAAGATACTGGATAAGGTCAGGGAGGTGACAGGTTTACCCGTGGTCACCGAAGTGATGGATTATGAAAATTTCGATTTGGTGGAAAGTTTTGCCGACGTGATTCAAATTGGCGCCAGGAACATGCAGAACTTCAGCCTGTTGCGCCGTGCCGGAAAAGCCAAGAAACCCATATTGCTTAAACGCGGAATAGCGGCAACCGTTGAAGAGTGGCTCATGGCAGCCGAGTACATTATGGAGGGCGGGAACGAGCAGGTAATTCTCTGTGAAAGAGGGGTTCGAACCTTCGTTCATCACAGCCGCAACACGCTGGATCTTTCTGCAGTTCCCTATGTTCGCAGTGAAAGCCACCTTCCTGTTATAGTAGATCCGAGCCATGCGGCCGGAAGGAGAGACCAGGTGATTCCGCTGAGCCAGGCAGCGGTCGGGGTAGGAGCCGATGGAATCATGGTAGAAGTGCATCATACTCCTGATAAGGCTCTTAGTGATGGAGCACAATCTCTTTATCCAGAACAGTTCAGAGAGCTTTGCCGGAACGTTCGATCGATATACCGCCTTTTACAGCTCAACCATTCGGAGGGAAAATGAAAAAATTTAAAATTGCAGGCCGAACAGGTCAATCGATTGTGCTGGTCGGAGAATCGCTTCGAAACGTATCCAAGTATGTACCGACGGACCAAGCTGTCATCATTACCGATACCACCGTCCTTGAGCTTTATCACGAAGCCTTGCCCCCGCTGTGGAACGTCATCAAAGTGGGCACCGGCGAGGCGATAAAGACTCTTGATACTGTAAAAACCGTTTATGAGGAGCTGTTGGCTCTTGAGGCGGATCGATCCTGTTTCATCGTGGGAATCGGCGGTGGTATTGTGTGTGACATTGCAGGCTTTGCGGCCTCTACTTATATGAGAGGGGTCAGATTCGGTTTTGTTGCAACCACGCTGCTTTCGCAGGTGGATGCAAGCGTTGGCGGTAAAAACGGGGTTAATCTTAAAGGATACAAGAACATAGTTGGTGTATTCAATCAGCCAGAATTTGTCATTTGCGACACCGCGTTGTTGAAAACACTTCCCCAAAAAGAAATATTGTGCGGTTTAAGCGAAGTGGTTAAGCATGCCGTAATCGGAGACGAAAAACTGTTTGCGTATATTGAACATAACTATGAAAAAGCACTGAAGCTGAATCAAGAGGTCATTGAAAGGTTCATCTACGATTCCATTGTGATCAAGTCTTCCATTGTAAATCAGGATGAAACCGAAAAAGCGATTCGGCGGAAGCTTAACTTCGGCCATACCTTCGGCCATGCGTTTGAGAAAATAACCGGCATGACACACGGCGAAGCGGTCAGCGCAGGAATGGTGGTAGCCGCCCGGCTATCTGAAAAGAAGGGTTTGCTATCAAAAGAGGATGTGAGACGACTTGAAAGCCTGCTTGCCAATCTTAATCTTCCCACCAGCGTTTCTGTGGACTGTGAAGCAGTGATGGATGCGTTGAAAAAGGATAAAAAACGGCAGGGCGATCTGATTCATATGGTATTGTTGGCCGGGCTTGGAAGTGCGGTTGTTAAAGAAATTCCCATCCAGGAACTGGAACTGGAGATGATGAACCTTGACAACTGGAAATCTGCGCCTTAATTTGACTTCACTGCTAAAAACTCAAGCGACCGCTTAAAGGTGCTGTCTGCTGTTACAGCAAAACCACAATATTTCGAACAGCTATTCTGATCCTTTCTGGAGGTTTGAAAATGCCGCCTGTAATATCGGTTGTCGGAAAGTCCGGAGCAGGTAAAACAACTCTGATAGAGAAGTTGATACCTGAGATAAAAAAACGGGGATACCGAGTGGGTGTGATCAAACATGCACATCACGGCTACAGCCTGGACATGAAGGGAAAGGACAGTTGGCGACACAGGGAAGCCGGCGCCGATGCTGTAATGGTGGCAGCGCCGGGAACTATAGCTATGGTAAAGGATACCCCCAGTGATTCCCTATATGTATTGCAAGCGTATTTTCAAGATCTGGACCTTGTGATCACCGAAGGGTACAAGAAGGAAGACAAGCCTAAGATTGAAGTTATTCGAAAATCAAGGTCCTCCAAATCCATCTGTGGAAACAGTGATCATCTCATAGCAGTGGTGACGGATACAGAAGTAGAAGAGATAGATGTCCCCCGGTTCGGCTTCGATGATGTGGGTCCCCTTGCGGAGCTGATCATAAAAACCTTCCTGTAAATCATCACAGCACGAATTCTTTTATAGTTTTGATCGGTACGATTTTTGTAACCATTTTCTTCGGAATGGTTCCTTATGTAAGGGTTGCCCTGGATCTGGATATCCTGTTGCCAGGTTTTATCGTTTTCTTGGACATCACACACCTTGGGCTTGTGATGGCCTTTTTGACAGCAGCTCTTTATTGTCTTGTATTCAGAAAGCACTGGACACAACCTCGTTAACACGGTAAGGGAAGGGAGAAATCATGAGTGAGGGTCTGTTATTTCTACTGGTAATTGGTGTATGGCTGCTGTTGCAACTTTACATCCTGCCCAAGTTGGGGATTTCCACCTGAGTTAAGGATGCTTGTCAGGTGACAAGAAAAGAAAACGATGCCCAAAAAACCGGTGCGGAAAAAGAAACCAGATGAGGATGCCGAGCTCATCGAAGCGATAAATTCGGGCCAGCATACCCTGTTCTATGACCTTGTTAAACGCTACGAGCAGAAGCTGTATAATTTCGGATTTCGATTCTGTCAGGATGTTCGGGATGCTGAGGATTTGGTTCAAGAAACCTTTCTTAATGTATTTAGATACTTAAAAGATTTCCGGTACGAAACGAAATTTAAAAACTGGCTTTTTAAAATCGCCAGCAGCGTTTGTATCAAGAAACGCAGAAAATCAAAATTTGCGCCTGAAAAAGAATTGTCGCTGGAAGACTTCCTGCCCGATGAGACCCAAATCCCTCAAAGATTGCCGAATTGGGCAACCGCGCCCCTTGAACAGCTTTTGAGCGAGGAGCTGTCTGACAGACTCAGAAAGGCCATCTTGTCCCTTCCAGAAAAGTATCGCATCGTAATTTTACTGCGGGATATGGAGGGGTTCAGCACGGATGAAACCGCACAGATCCTGAATGTAACACCTGCCAATGTAAAGGTCCGGCTTCACAGGGCAAGGCTTGCTTTAAGGGAAAAACTAAAGGATTATTATGAACACGAGGCATAGCACGCACGACCCTCAAAAATGCCGGCTGATGTTTGAAAGATTATCGGAATACATCGACAATGAGCTTGATGAGAGGATCTGCAACGACATTGAACGGCATATCAGGGATTGTGTTCCCTGCCAGGTATGTCTCGGTACGCTGAAACGAACCATTGAGCTTTGCAAACATATGAAAAACGTACCAGTTCCCCCTAGGTTTTCAGCAAATCTAAGAGAACTTATCGAAAACCTTCCGTAAAAGCAGCGTTATCACACAAAGGTTTTGATCAACCCCGTAGTTGTTGTATCAATTACATGGTAAGATGACCTATGCGCATTAATTATCAGTCCTGATGACTGATCCTTTTTAGTTCCTTTGCAACAACGGGGTCAAAACAACAAAGGGCGGCCTGCTTAATGCAACCGCCCTTTGTTGTTTTGTGTCCACGAATTAAACGACCTTCACATTTACCGCAGCAGGGCCTTTCCTGCCCTGTTCAATGTCAAACGAAACTCTATCTCCCTCGTTAAGGGTTCTAAAGCCGTCTGAATCGATTCCGGAATGATGGACGAAAACATCCGGGCCGTCTTCCTGTTCAATAAAACCGTAACCTTTTCGCTCGCTAAACCATTTCACAATTCCACTTGCCATAGTGACACGCTCCTTTCAAAAAAATAATCGTTTCATGCTCAAGGATGCCACTGTGACAAATGGAACATCCTCTCGGTACGAAACCGGCCTCTCGTAAAACAGACCGCTTAATGTAATTCAGTATAATAACCAATTTATTCCAAATCAAGAGCTTTTTCATTTCCTCCTCATGATTTTAACCCAAGAGCTGTATTGAGTTGCTGTAAATGATTGGTATCATGGTTGGTCATAAGGGCGACACCATCGGCGATCGTCATGCGACCGCGCTTGGGATGAATGCTCGATCGTTCCCATTGCCCTGGGGAGAGTGTTTTCAGAAATGCCAACATTTGCTCCCGTTGCTTGCGGAATGCGGAAAGTGCCTCCAATGCGTCGTTTCTTAAATATTGGCGATCTTCGGCCCATCGGTCAACATCGACCGGATGAAACGTTAGCTCATCCACCACAAGCATGGTTTGAAATCGATGGAAAAAAAGTTCTTCGACATCACGCATATGGCAAATGATTTCCACAGGAGCCCAGTTTTTTTCATCAGGCCGTTTCGTCAAAGCTTCAGTCGTTGCCCCATTTATGACCTCTTCAAATTTGTCTGCTGTACCTTCCAGGCGAATTATTAGATCTTTATAATCGACCATTATTCCACTCCTTTTTGAAAACTGTAACAAGACGTGAATCATGTAAGCTTTAATCGAAAACCGTAATAAAGAATCCTCCTTACCGTTTATTTTTATTCTGTCAGTTCTCTGTGGTACGGTAACCGCCCTGCTATGTCAAGCGAGAATTCTATTAAGTAGGCGGGCTCACCGCCAATTATTGGGGTTCGTGAGGACAGAACAGGCAGGCTTATACATCAATGGTTTATGTTTGGATTGGCGATTCTGAGTTCGTGAAACCTAAAATGCTTTGATATAAATGCGAAATTGGATTATGAAAATTAGGAACCTCTTGGTTGAACCAAACCGGAATAATGTCTGAGGGAGAAACGTGAAATGACTGTTGCGAATTACAAGTCTTGGCCTTTTAAGGAGGCGCGCAAACTACAAAAACGCTATGAAAACCTGCCAGAGGCTCCTGTTCGGTTTGAGACCGGATTCGGTCCAAGTGGCAAGCCGCATATCGGAACCTTTGCAGAGGTAGCCCGAACCACATGGGTTCGCCATGCGTTTGAATTTTTGACCAACCGTCCCACTCAGCTGATTGCCTTCAGCGACGATATGGACGGGCTGAGAAAGGTTCCGTTGAACTTACCACAGCAGGAGATGCTGGCAGAAAACCTGGGCAGGCCACTTTGTTATATTCCTGATCCGTTTGGCGAATCTGAGAGTTACAGCGCCTATATGAACAACAAACTCAGGGAATTTCTGGACAAATACAACTTTGATTATTCCTTTCAAAGTTCTTTCCAAGCTTATAGAAAAGGTGATTTCAATGAAGGGCTGACCATAATTTTAAATCGCGTGGAAGACATAAAGGCAGTCATTCTTCCAACCTTAAGCGAGGAGAAGCGAGCTGATTGGTCCCCCTTTTTTCCGATATGTGAAAAGTGTGGTCGAATTTACAGCACCCGGGTCGTGGGCTATCGTGTGGCGGATAACGCCATTGATTATGTTTGTGATAGAGAAGAGGGTCTGGTCAAAAGCTGTGGTTACAGCGAAACGACGTCGATCCTAAACGGCAGGGTGAAGGTGGGATGGAAGATCGATTGGGCTCTGCGATGGTATGCTTATGATATAGGGTACGAAATGTACGGAAAAGATCTTATCGACTCGGCAAAGCTTTCTGGAAAAATTGTGCGCATAATGGGGAAACAACCCCCTGTAGGGTTTTTTTATGAACTTTTTTTGGATGAAGAGGGCCGTAAAATCTCAAAAAGTGTGGGAAAAGGGTTAACCATCGATGCCTGGACGCGTTATGCGCCACTTGAGTCTTTGCTGTACTTTATTTTTCAAAACCCTCAACAGGCAAAACGCCTGTACTGGGGAATGGTCCCGAAATCAGTCGACGGCTATTTAATGGACCTTTACAGTTACGAAAAACTGGAACCAGAAAGAAGACCAGACTCCACCATCTGGCATCTGTTTAACAAGGGTACAAATGTTCCTTCCTTTCAATCCTCAATCACGTTCTCTTTGATTAACAACCTTATTTCCGCAGTGGGTACCGACGACATCGATTTGATAATGGAATACGTAAGACGGTACGATCCTTCCATGGACAGGTATTTGTCAGTGATAGAGGATCTGGTAAGAAAAGCCATGAACTATTACCGGGACATCATTCTGCCTAACAAGCAGTATCGCACCCCTTCTGCCCAGGAAAGAGAGATGTTAAGGCATCTTCGCATCAAACTTTCAGAATCTGTTGCACAGGACGAAAAGGAGCTTCAAACGATTCCCTTTGACGTGGCTCGCACATTTAAAGTTTCTCCAAAAGATTTCTTCAAGACTTTTTACGAGGTTGTTTTTGGACAAGATCGCGGGCCGCGCTTTGGAACGTTTATCCGACTTGTGGGAAAAGCAAAAATGCTCGATTTGCTGGATAAGGCGATTGGCAACGAATAGGCAGGCAGAGCGGAGCGGATTGATCTGTGTCGGTCTGGCCATTTATCTCCGGTGCCTTTATCGGTACCGTGCTCATCTTCTGGCCCTTTGAACATGTCAGGGCAGAGATAGTCCCGGGGCACGATTTTGATGCTGCTGATTCATTTTTTATTTCGATTAGTGTTATTGAAAAATCGGAAAAATCGTGTACAAAGGACAGGAAATGTTACTTGACCGATCAAACAACTATAAATTTAGTAGTGAATGGAGGCATTATGATACAGGCAGAGATGATAAGCTATAAATCCCCCGGCCATACCATTATTGGCATGGGAGCTCTTGAGAAATTGGCAGATGAACTGAAGGCGTTCGAATCGAAGCGCGCTCTGCTGGTCACTGACAGGGGGCTGATCGAACATGGAATCGATCAGAAGGTAAAGAGCCATTTTGAAAAGGCTGGAATTGAAATCGATACTTTCGATAAAGTGATCTCCGACCCGGATATTGGCTGTCTCGAATCCTGTGTGGAGGTGGCAAAGCAAGGACAATATGATCTTATTGTCGGATTGGGAGGGGGAAGTCCCATGGACATCGCTTCCGCCACATCGGTGATGGTTACAAACCCCGGCAAGGTGCAGGATTATCTGGGCATCGATCTGGTAAAAAACCCGGGCCTTCCAAGCATCCTTATACCGACAACTTCAGGTACCGGTGCGGAAGTCACCCCCAACGCCATTTTATCGGATACCGAGGCGAATCTGAAAAAGGCGATTGTAAGCCCATATATCTTTGCCACCCTTGTCATCGTGGACCCGTTGCTTACAGTGAGCATGCCTGCTGAGGTAACCTCCTGGAGCGGTATCGATGCGCTTACTCATGTTATTGAATGCTATACCTCTAAGAAAGCCAATTTCTATTCCGATCTGTTTTGTCGAGATGCAATTAAAAGAATCGGTCGCAGTCTAAGGACGGCAGTTGCGGACGGGGATAACTTACAGGCCCGCTATGACATGTGTGTTGCCAGCCACTGGGGAGGGATCGCTATTACACTTTCGGGAACTACAGCGGTTCATGCTCTTGCATATCCTTTGGGGGGGCAGTTTCATGTTGCCCACGGAATTGCAAACGGTCTTCTTCTTCCTTACGTGATGCAGTTCAATGCCATGGGAAACATTGAAAAATTCGCCGATGTCGCGCGGCTGCTGGGAGAAAAAGTGAACCATTTAACCTTGCTGGAACAGGCAAACCATGCGGCTGATGCTGTAAAGGCGCTATACAGAGATCTTAAGATTCCGCAATCTCTTACTGAGCTTGGCATTCCAAAAGAAGCCATCCCCCGGATGGCAAGGGCGGCAATGGATGTAACCCGTCTTATGGTAAACAACCCCAGGAGTATGAGCACAGAGGATGCCGAAATGATATATGAGAAAGCTCTTTGATAAGGTTGGGCGGATTGCTTTGGGTTTCCCGCCACTGATTTTATTTCACTTCAAAGACAAAATGAACGCATCGCGATCAGAGGATTGTATAGATCTTTAACAGTGTTCCTTTTTGTGAACCTTCTGAAGGAAGTATCTGCCATGGAGCATAGTCATGCCGAGTTTGATCTCACCGGGAAGGTGGCCATCGTAACGGGAGCGGGAAGAGGTATTGGATATCATATTTCTTTGGCATTGGCCAGGTACGGAGCGGATTTGATGCTTTGCAGTCGAAACGTCCGGGAACTTGAAGCAGTGGCAGAAAAGGTTCAGCGACTCAATCGGAAAGTGGTTGCCAGACAGATGGATATCCGAAAAATTTTCGAAATACAGCAGATGGTAAAAGATGTTGTCGGAAACTTCGGTCGGATTGATATCCTGGTCAACAATGCCGGTATCAACATCCCGCAGTGGGCTGTCGATGTAACCGAAGATGCCTGGGATGATATTATGGCTACCAATCTTAAAGGTCTTTTTTTCTGCTCCCAGGCAGTCGGGAAGGTGATGATTCAACAAAGAAAAGGCAAGATTATAAATGTTTCATCTCAGGCCGGAAGCGTGGGGCTGATCAGGCGAGCCGCCTATTGCTCAAGCAAAGGCGGAGTTAATCAACTTACCAGGGTGTTGGCTATCGAATGGGCGAAGTACAACATCAATGTCAATGCAATTGCGCCTACCTTCATCGAAACTCCGTTTACAGAACCTATGTTCAAAGAAAAAAGATTTAAAGAATATGTCTTGGACAACATTCCACTGGGACGGATAGGTAAACCGAAGGATGTCATTGGAGCTGTTATTTTTCTGGCATCGGAAGCCTCAGATTTAGTAACCGGACATACACTATTGATCGACGGTGGATGGACGGCTCAATGAAGGTTGCTCTAACACCCGACCTTTTTGTTTGCTCTGCAAAACGTTGTTTGTTATTTATTGAAAACGCTATTTTTTACCAGCAGGAGGAACTCAATGGATCAGCAAAAACCGTTTGAAAACCATGTGAAAAGGATGTTGAAAGCAGGAAAAAAAACCGCAGGTGCATGGGCTCAAATCACAAGCCCGATTTCAGCGGAAATATTGAGCGGCGCGGGATTTGATTGGCTGATTATCGATATGGAGCACGGGCCGAATGATATTCCAAGCCTGGTGGCCCAGATGCAGGCCATGAAGGGAACAAGTGCGATTCCCATCGTTAGGGCGCCATGGAACGACTTTGTGATGATCAAGCGAATCCTGGATGCAGGCGCATACGGGCTTCTGATTCCTTATGTAAACACGAAATCTGAAGCCGAGGCCGCCGTTAAGGCTTGTAAGTATCCTCCTTCCGGCATTCGCGGCATTGCAGGCAGCACACGGGCGGCACACTTCGGTCGCAACAGCATGGATTATTTCTCTAAGGCCAATGAGGAGATTCTCGTCATAACCCAGGTGGAAACCCGCCAGGCGGTTGAAAATATCGATGAAATCCTTGAGGTAAACGGACTGGACGGCATCTTTATCGGACCGATGGATCTTGCCACTTCCTATGGTTACATGTATGATCCCGGTCAGCCTGAAGTTCAATCCGCCATTGAGTCGGTGGAGGCCAAGGTAAAGGGTACCGGCAAGTTTTTAGGCACCATCAGCTTCAATTGGAACCAGGCAAAACAGCTTTACCAAAGAGGCTATCAGATGATCTCCTTGATGGCGGACGGAACGGGGCTGGCAGCAATGGCGGAAGAGAAAATGGCAGATTTTCGAAACACATACCCCAGCGGATAGAAATCGGCTGCTGCCAAAACCGCATTGGCTCCATTAGGATTTCAGAAAATCAGGAAGACCGCAGGTGCCTTCATCTTCACTGCAGGCTGAATCGAATTTTACCTCCTTGCTTTTTATTCGATCTACGGCCTCAGCCACGGCTTCCTTAAGCTCCGGGTTATCAGATCCGGTAAGAAGCGATTCTAATTTCGAAATGATCGCATCGTTTCCGATTTTTCCTAAAAGGTATACGACATCGCCCTTTACCGAATCATCCAGAACCTGAATGCGATCCAGGAGCAGATTTACAGCCTGGACGGCAAGATCTTCGTTTTTTTCTAAAATGAACTCCATGGTCACCATTGCGCCAAGTCGCAAAGACCATTTTTCATGAGTGAGAAGATCGATGAAGGCAGGCAGGATAGAGCCGTGGCGTATCATCATCGCTGCTACCTGCTCTGCTTCTCCCTGTTTGAGCATGCTTTCAAGGGTTTCAGCACTGAGTTGTAAAGGGCTGCGGTGGATCATCGTCTTTATTATCTCAGCTACCGGCGGATTCCCTGTCCATCGATACAGCCCGTCGAGCACGACGGTCGGCACCGAGCCGATTCGATCCTTTTTTGCAAGATCCTCAAAAACAGCGGCATCGATGATGGACAGCTCCACCAGTGGGTTTCGGATGGCCAGAGGGGTGAGCTTTCTTACCGCTTGCGGACAAAAGGAGCATTCAAGAGCAATATAAAGTGTAAGGGCTGTGCGTCTGTTTATTTTTTCCAGCTCCGGATGTCGCGCTCTTTTTGATGGATCCGATAATAATGACAGCGTTGCCAGAAAAGGTTCAAGCTCCCTGCCAAGCGGTACGGCATGATATCGTATGTTCTTACCGATTTGAATCGCCGGTAACCGGTCACTGTCGGTGTGTATTTTCTGAATTCGGACTTTCGGTGCCAGATGGGATATTTCCTCACCGAAACGTTTGAATGCCGCACTTCGCCTGTCGTTGGTAAATTGGAGCCCTATCTCAATGCCATGGGCCAACTCATCGTTCCATCTTCGTATGATCGTTTTCTCTTTCGGTTTCATAGGGATTTGATTCATCCAATCTCCGATATTTTTTTTCTCTTTGTTTTTTTGCAACAATAAAGCATATGGCAAGTGTTAGCAGAACCGCCATGGGTGCCAGCAATTGTGCCAGAGCAAGACGTCCTTCCTCCTCTGTGGGCAGTACCGATCCAATACGTGTTGTCTTATCTTTTACCTGGATTCTTGACTGAATCGTAAGCACAATGGCTGCCAGGTAGACAACCACAAACAAGAGGGCAAAAATAATCAATCTTTTTTCAAGCCTGCTCATTTTCCTCCCATGTTGCATATCAATGTCAGCGGTTTAAAACTCTGAGTATCTCACTGCCAAAGGCTATTCGCTGCCAGTTCTTTAAACCTTCGATTTCATTGAGTTGAGATAAGTGTTGTGGATTTTTTTGTGCAATGTTGATCATAAGCGTTTTACTGCAAACCAGCGCTGGCTCCAATTTTAGTGTCTTTGCTTTCTTGTCTCTCCACGCCTTAAGGGCGTATAAGCGCTTTCGTAATTCCGGCTCTTTAGGCTTAAAAGGGCGGTGGGGATACTGGGGAAGCAGGTTTTCCGGCAAGGCAAGGGCGCGGCATACGGCCTTTTTTATTGCATCTCCGTACATTAGGATTTGTCTTTGTGTCAGCACACCGGTTTTTTGGAGGTGGTCCAGGTCGGCGGTTTTCTTGACGGCAATCGACATCAACGTTTTATTCCCTATAATTTTAAAAGGGGACCTGTCCCTTCTTTCTGCAACTTTCTCTCGCCATCGCAATAGTTCTTCCAAGACCGCAAGGCTTCTTGAATCGAGTCTGCCGGCCCCCTTAAACCTAAGATAAAGCGGCATATCATTGTCGGATGAAGGCCTGACCCTGCTCAAATGGCTGCATTCTTCCATAACCCAGGAAAGCCGCCCCTTTTGTTTAAGCTCCCTTTGCAGCTCCTCAGCAAGCACAATCAGATAGCGAACATCGGTTATAGCATATTCAATCATCTCATCCGGCAAGGGCCTTTTCGACCAGTCCTTTTTTTGAAATTTTTTGTTAAGCTGGATACCAAATCGAGCCGACAGAACCGATTCCAGGCCGGTTTCCCGAACACCCAGGAACCTGCAGGCAAGCTGAGTGTCAAATAGATTGTTTATGGACATCTGAAAATCGCGATAGAGGGATCGAACATCATAATCGGCTCCGTGAAAGATTTTTTGAATCGCCGGGTCGGCAAAGATAGGTTTCAGTGGAGAAAGATCCTTTATTTTAAGCGCATCAATAACCGCTTCGACCTCGGCGGTGGCGAGTTGGACAAGACATACCTTCTCCGTGTAGTGATACATGGAGTCTGCTTCAAGATCCACAGCCAGATGCGGTGAGCTACTTAGGGATGCCTCGATACGTTTAAGTTCCTTTGGGGTATCGATGAGCAGATATTCTCTGGTTTCTTTATTATTTATTTTTTGCTTGACCGAATGGAGCATTTTTCTTAATTAAGTTAAGTTTAATTATCAAATGGGTTGAGGATTTTTATCAAAGCCTTCAAAGTCGCTGACCATTCAGGACCCGGCAATTTCGCTCAGCAAGCGGAATTTCTTCTCCGATGCGATAAGCTGCAGGGTGTGTGCTCAGTGTTATTAGGCTCATGGTGCTAAAAATATCCCCGAACCCTTTAATTGCCTGGGACTGCGCATGCCACTTTTGAGCTAAAAAGGCAGCGTACCACACATCTTATAAAATATGAGAGAATCAAATGATTAATATAACATTTCCAGATAAAAGCATAAAGAGGTTTTCCAACTGTCCCACCTGCTTTGAAGTGGCAAAAAGCATATCCGATGGTTTCGCACGCAAATGCGTCGCCATGGAGCTGGATGGAAGAGTTGTAGATATGAGCACTTGCATTGATCATGATGCGCATGTTCGGTTTCTCACCACCAATGATCCCGAAGCGCTTGATATCATGAGGCATAGTGCCGCACATGTCATGGCACAAGCCATTTTACGGTTATACAAAGATGCCAAGCTGACCATCGGACCTGTGGTCGAGGGTGGTTTTTATTATGATATCGATATGCAACCCATATCCGAAGATGATTTTCCCCGGATAGAGAAGGAGATTCAGAAAATCATAAAAGAGAAGTTACCATTCAGGCGCAAAGTTGTTACCAAAGATGAAGCCTTGGAATTCTACAAGAATGAACCCTATAAGCTCGAGCTGATCTCCGAACTTGAAGACACAACCATCTCCTTGTATGAGGATGGTGAGTTTACAGACCTGTGCCGCGGGCCTCATGTTCCTCATACCGGATTCATCAAGGCCGTAAAATTAACAAAAGTTTCCGGAGCATACTGGCGAGCGAACCAGAACAACCCCCAGTTGCAGCGAATATATGGAACGGCGTTTTTCAGCAAAAAGGAACTTGATAAATATTTGCACCTCCAGGAAGAAGCGAAAAGGCGAAACCACCGCAAAATCGGCGAGGCGCTGGACCTGTTCAGCTTCCATGACGAAGCCCCTGGCATGCCTTTTATCCATCCCAGGGGGATGGTTTTATGGAATACGCTTCTGGATTACTGGCGTGAGGAACATCAGGCCGCGGGTTACGTTGAAATTAAAACACCCGTTATCTTAAGACGAGTATTGTGGGAAAGAAGCGGTCACTGGGAAAACTATCGCGAAAACATGTACACCACAACCGTGGAGGAAGATGAATATGCCATAAAACCGATGAACTGTCCCGGGGGTATGCTTATCTTCCGCACAAAACACCATTCTTACAGAGATCTGCCCCTGCGTGCCGCCGAGCTGGGTTTGGTGCACAGACACGAACTAAGCGGGGTGCTGCAGGGACTGTTCAGGGTGCGGGCGTTTCATCAAGACGATGCGCATCTTTTTATGACACCGGAGCAAATCCAGGGGGAGATACTGGACCTGCTGCACCTTGAGGCACGAATGTACCGAACATTTGGTCTTGATTTCCACCTCGAGCTTTCCACCAGGCCGGAAAAGTCCATTGGAACCGATGAACAATGGGATCAGGCCACAGAAGGGCTGCGCTCAGCTCTCAATGCTTATGGACGAGAGTACAAGGTTAATGAAGGAGACGGGGCCTTTTACGGCCCAAAGATTGACCTTCACATCAAAGACGCACTCGGCAGAACCTGGCAATGCGGAACCATTCAACTGGATATGTCGCTGCCCGAGCGATTCGATCTTTTCTATATCGACAGGGACAATCAACGGCATCGTCCGATTACGATTCACCGAACGGTTTTTGGATCCATCGAAAGGTTTCTGGGGATTCTGATCGAACATTTTGCAGGCAAATTCCCTTTATGGATGACGCCGGTCCAGGTGATCCTGTTGCCGATTAATGACACCCTGGTGCCCTATGCAAACGAGGTAAACCAAATTTTACAAAAAGCAAATATTCGATCCGAAGTCGATGCTCGAACCGAGAGTTTGAACAAAAAAGTAAGAGAAGCTCAGATGAGCAAAATTCCGCTGATACTGACCATAGGTGCAAAGGAAAAAGAATCCGGAAACCTCTCTGTTCGAACCCTAGACGGACAGGTCCGCTTCGACCTGTCACGTGAAAAGTTCTTAAACAAGGTTAAGGAACATATTAAAAAAAGAAAGCTGGCACCTATAACGTTTGATTGAAGCCTCTTTAAGCCCCGTGGGTGAAAGCTTCTATGAGAATTGCTTGTGAAAATCTTTCATTGACATGAAATGATGATTTAAATAAAATAAGATCTTTTGATCGATTTTAGCTTTAAAAAGGAGCGCTTTTCAAATCATGACCACAGAAAACAAGATTTTCATAGATGGCAATGAACTGTCGTTCGAACCCGGGGAGACGATCCTTCAGGTAGCGCACCGTAACAGCATAGACATTCCCACCCTTTGTTATTTGAAGGGTACCAACGGAACGGGCGCATGCAGGGTATGTGTGGTGGAAGTCGAAGGGGCAAGGACCCTTGTGGCCTCCTGTGCGGCTCCTGCTGTCGACAAGATGGTGGTTCATACGGAATCTCCTAAAGTTGTGGAAGCGAGGAGAATGATTATCCGACTGCTGCTGTCTTCGGGAAATCATAACTGTGCGGTATACGGTTCTGATGGAGATGATTGGACTCAGTTTCAGCTAAGAGTGTTGAAGGAAGAAAACAGCGAGGAGCTGTGTCCCGTCTGGGGAGACTGCAGGCTTCAGGATCTAGCATATCGATACCAGGTTTCTGGAGATCAGTTTCCTGTCACCGAGACGCGATATCCCATGGAACTTGCCAATCCGTTTATTATTCGAGACTTTTCAAGGTGTATTCAGTGCGGGCGATGTGTTCAGGCCTGCAACGAGGTACAGGTAAATAAGGCGATCAGTTTCGGCTACCGCGGTGCTGCCACAAAGATTATTGCTGCCGGCGACAGGCCGTACGCGGATTCGGACTGTGTCTTTTGCGGGGAATGCGTACAGGCCTGTCCGGTAGGAGCTCTTGTCGAAAAAGACGCGCGCTATCGATATCGGCCCTGGGAAAGCAAGAAAGTTCGCACCACCTGCGGTTACTGCGGGGTGGGGTGTCAGCTGGATTTTCATGTTAAAGATAACCAGATAATGAAAGTTACCGGGACCGAGGAGGTTCCGCCCAACTACGGCAGCCTCTGTGTAAAGGGCAGATTCGGGTTTCATTTCGTTCATTCCCAGGATCGATTGAAATCCCCTCTGATAAAAGAAAACGGGGCATTTCGAGAAGCCACCTGGGATGAAGCCTTAACCCTGGTGGCCCAAAAACTTAACGATATAAAAAACGCTTATGGTGCGGATAGCATTGGGGTGATAACTTCGGCCCGTGTGACCAACGAAGAAAATTACGTGATCCAAAAATTCGCACGTGCCGTGCTGAAAACCAACAACGTGGATCATTGTGCGCGTCTCTGACATTCCTCCACCGTGGCCGGTCTGGCCGCAGCTTTCGGAAGCGGGGCAATGACCAATACCATTGCCGATATTGAAAAGGCCGAAGTTATCCTCATCACCGGATCCAACACAACGGAAAACCATCCGGTGCTGTCCGCCTATGTGAAAAGGGCCGTCACGCTTAAAGGTGCCAAGCTGATTGTTGTAGATCCCCGGCGAATAAAAATCACAGATTTCGCCCAGCAGTGGCTCCGGCCGAATTTGGGAACCGACGTGGCATGGATCAATGGAATGATGCACGTCATAATTAAAGAAAGCCTTTATGATGTCCGATACGTGGAAAGCCGAACCGAAGGGTTCGAGCAGCTCAAGGAAACCGTTGAAAAGTACACACCGGATTTCGTGGAATCTGTTACCGGAATTCCTGCCGAACAGTTGCAGCGGGCCGCGCGGATGTATGCAAATGCCAGGCCCGGAAGTATTCTTTACTGCATGGGTATCACCCAGCATACCAGCGGTACGGACAATGTGAAATCTCTGGCCAATCTTGCCATGCTTTGCGGCAATGTTGGTATCGAAGGCGGTGGCGTCAATCCGCTTCGAGGCCAAAACAATGTCCAGGGGGCATGCGACATGGGAGGGCTTCCCAATGTGTATTCCGGCTACCAGAGCGTAAGCGACATTGCCTCAAGACAGAAAATGGAGCAGGCATGGGCAGTATCCGATCTGCCCGACACCCCCGGGTTAAAGGTAACGGAAATGATTCCCAGAGCCCACGATGGCAGCCTGAAAGCGCTTTATGTGGTGGGTGAAAACCCGCTTGTTTCAGATCCGGATCTGAATCATACGGAAGAAGGCTTTGAAAAACTGGATTTTCTTGTCGTTCAGGATATTTTTCTAACGGAAACCGCAAAGAAAGCGGACGTGGTGCTTCCTTCCACGTGCTACGCGGAGAAGGACGGAACTTTTACCAATACGGAAAGACGGGTTCAACGGGTGCGGAAAGCCGTCGATGCTCCTGGAGAAGCGTGGGATGACTGGAAAATTATCTGTGAGGTTGCTGGCCGGATGGGCTATTCCATGAATTATGAAAACAGCGAAGAGATCATGAAAGAGATCGCCCGGGTAACCCCTTCATATGCCGGTATTACGTACGAGCGCATAAAGCGCAGTGGGCTTCACTGGCCGTGTCCGAACACAGAACACCCGGGTACGCCGATACTGCATGTGGATCGGTTCACACGGGGTCGGGGGCTTTTTCACGCCATCGATTACAATCCTCCGGCTGAAGTGACGGATGAGGAATATCCCATGTATTTGACTACAGGTCGTTTGCTCTACCAGTATCATAGTGGCACGATGAGCATGAAGTCTGATGGACTCAATGAGCGGGCGCCTGAGAGCTTTGTGGAGATCTCCCCCAGAGATGCTAAACGCTATGGGTTGGAAAACGGCAGCTTAGCTGAAGTCATATCGCGAAGAGGCAAAATACGGGTTAAGATAAAAATATCGCCGAAAGCCGTTGACGGTACGGTATTCATTCCTTTCCACTACGCCATTGCGGCCGCAAATCGACTGACAAATGCGAAGCTCGATCCCGTATCAGGAATCCCCGAATATAAGGTGTGCGCCGTCCAGTTGTCTAAAGCAGCATAGTGCGGGGGATTGCAGAAGAGGGGCGGAGACCGATCAACCTGGCATCGAAGTGAGGCAAATTTTTAACTCAAGTTTCGCACCCTATTCCGTAAAATTGTAAGTAGGTCTATAGTCGAATAAAATTTTTGGAAGGCAAAATACACTTCACCACCCTTCGATGACGGCACAATGGGAGTCAACAAAGCGCTTAAACCAGATGTATCAAGATCTTCCTTTACTTAGCAACCTTTCCCTTGTGCCTTTGTACGATGTTTCCGACTGGGTGCAGCCTATAAGCTTCGGTGTAATTATTTTGCCTTCCAAAAATTTTATTCGACGCTATTATAATAAAGCTTTACAACGCATTTAAAGGTGCGAAACCTAAGTTTTAAATATATTTGGCTAGCTTTTCTTTGCATTCTTTCAGCTCCCGGCGAAGCTCCAGCCGATCGTGCGCTCGTTTCAGGGCTATCTCAAGAGCCTCGTCGTTGATAGGCTTTGTCAGAAAATCGATGGCATCGTTTCGAATACTGTTTATGGCAAGGGTCATGTCACCGTGACCGGTGATCATGATGACTTCGGTTTCCGGATCTTCGCGCTTGATCTTTTGTAGAAGTTCAATGCCATCCATACCGGGCATCTTGATATCTGTTAACACGATGCAGGGATTAAACACTCTGAACAGGCTTATGGCCTCCTCTCCGGTGGCTGCTTTCAGTACCTTGTAACCGAGTTGGGAAAGATACATCTCCAGCGCATATCGAATATCTTCCTCATCGTCCACTACCAGAATCATCTTATCCATTCGGGCTGTCCTGAACAGGAAAACTTATCCTGAAGCAAGCTCCGGGATCCTGTTTTTTTACTGTCTGAATATCTCCTCCGAAATCCTTAACGATTCCATAACTGATGGAAAGACCCAGGCCGGTTCCCTGTCCCACTTCTTTGGTGGTGAAAAACGGTTCGAAAATCTTTCCGCCAACAGCTTCATCGATTCCAGTTCCCGTATCACTGACTTCGATCGTTACGGTTCTACCGGTGGATCGGGTTTTCAATGTAATGGCTTTTGATATCTTATGGTTTTTCGTTAATTTTGCCCTTACTTCAATGGCATCTCTGGCATTGAGCAGCAGATTTACGAATACTTGTTCCAGACGGTCGGCATCTGCCATTATCGAAGGAAGATCCTGTTGGATATCCCAGATCACATCGATGCCTCGAACCCGAAGTTGCTGGTTGAACATCTCTATGGCTTTCTCCAGCACCTCGTTTACCTGAACCGGCTCCAGCCTTATTTCAGATTTCCTGGCAAATTCCCTCATGTGATTGATGATTTTAGCGGCTCGATCCACGTTGCTGCCTATTTTTTCAGATACCTCAAGCAGTGTTTGGACATCTTCGGTTTTTCCGCCTTTCAGTGTTTTCATAAGAAAAGAACTCAGTGTTTTGATCACCGTAAGAGGTTGATTCAGCTCGTGTGCAACACCGGTGGCCATCTGGCCCAGTGTAGCCATTTTGCTTGCATGGGATAGTTGTTTTTCAGCTTCGATACGCTGGGTGATGTCGCTTGTTGTAACCAAAAATATTTTCTGACCGGGATATTCCGAAGGGGAGACCCAGATGTCGACAAACAAGATATTTCCATTCCTATGGATGTGCTTTGCCTGATTGATTACAGCGGCTTCTTTGATCTTATCCCTGTGATGTTTCGTGTCTTCATCGCTGAACAGTTCCATGAAGGATTTATTGATAATATCCTCTTTGGTGTATCCATAAACTGAGGCCACGCTTTGATTGCAATCAAGAACAGTCAGTGTGTCTCTGTCCAGAACAAACACCGGGTTCGGTATGTTATTGAATATGGCGTAATATTTCTTTTCAGATTTCTCAAGCTCCTCTTCCAGTTTTTTTCGGTGAGTAATGTCCAGGATCATCTCGATAACGGCGACAATTTCACCCTTATCGTTTTTGATGGGCGAGGTGTTGACCAACCAGTGGGCAACGGTGCCATCCTTGTAAAACCCCGTCTCTTCGCTGCGGTGGGATTTGCCGTCTTCAAATGTATTTTCCACAGGACAGACTGGACATTTTTCATGCTTACCCTTATAGGCATTATAGCAGTAATCGCCGGGCCTTGGTGCGAACTTCTCGGCGAATTCACGATTATACTGGATCAGTTTGTAATTGCGGTCCTGCACCGTGATGATGCATGGAGCCAATTCGAACAGTATTTGATATTCATCGCGCTGGCGGTTTAATTCGGCCTGCTTCCTGCTGATTTCCCTTCCCATCCGGTTGATGGCCGCCGCCAACTGTCCCAGTTCATCCTCGTGATCCGTTTCAATCTTGGCGGTATATTCCCCCTTTGCTATCTGCTGTGTGCCTAAAATCAGTTTTTGTATCGGTCGGTTCACCAGCCGCAAGATGAGAATAAAAATAATGCCCGCCGTCGTAACGAATACACCAGCAGCCCTTAACAGTATCCGATTTTCAACCGCAGCTTGGGCACCATTGGTTTCTGACAGGTTCGTTGCGGTTTCAACAGCCTGAAGAATTTCTCTGTGCTGTTTGATATCAAGATAGGCCCAAGCAGACAGGGTGATGAAAAGCGTCAGCGCCATTGTGAACATGAGTCTTGGAACAATGCTGTGTCCCAGTTTTTTTAATGTCCTAAGCATTCTTTTTTTCCTTGTAACCCTGATGGCAGCGCAGAAGCCTGTTGTGTGTTTCAACTCCGGTGGCTTATGAGTTTTCTGATGACCCGGGTTTGGGTAACTTGTCCTTTTTACGCCGCCATCCTGTTTTTATAAGGAACCGATTGATTCCATCTCAGATTCTGTTTGAATGGATTTTACGTCCTCAGGTAGAACCTTCGGCAGACGGATACAAAAATCAGCACCTTTTCCGGGCTCGGAGCTTACCGTGATCTTCCCGCCGTGCTGTTCAATCACCTGGTTTGAAATATACAGACCCAGGCCCGTGCCCGACTGGCCTTTTGAGGAAAAGAAAAGATTGAATATATTCTGCTCGGTCTCTTTATCCATCCCTATGCCATTGTCAGAGATGTTCAATTCGATATGATGGCGATGCTGTTTTGCCCGGAATATGATTTTGTGTGATTTTTTCATATTGTCTTCAAGGCACGCTTCGACAGCGTTCTCTAAGATATTTACAAGAGCGGAACGAACCACCCCTACGTCAATCTCAAATTGGCCAAGGGGTTTATGAAAATCTCGAACCAGCTCGATCCGGTGTTTTTTTACCTTTGGTTCTATGATAAAGGCCACATCGCTTACGAACTTGAGCACATCGACCCTCTGCCAATTCAGCTCCCTTCTCTTGGCATAATAGAGCACATTTAAAACCAGGTTTCGGATACGATCGACCATCAACTTCACTACTTCAATTCCTTCTTCGATTCTCTTGGAATCGTTTCTGGAAAACCCGGAGTCCAGCAAATAGACACCGGAATCCATGCCCGTTAAGATCCCCTTCACCCCATGGGAGATAGAGCCGATCAATAAGCCCAGAGTCGTGAGATGGTCTTGAAGCTTCCGGATCTGGGTGATGTTGGTGGACATCTCCATCACCTGAGCGATTTCCCCTGTGGCGTTCAGAATGGGTGCGGTCCAGGTGAGCACGTGATACTGCTCGCCGGATTTCGATGTGACCACCATTTCCATCTGATGAGATTTTCCATCCTCAAAGGTTTTAACCGCAGGGCAGTTCTCACAAGGGGCGCTTCGTTGCTTGTAAGTCTCATAGCAAAGTGAGCCTGTGGCGTCGCCAAAATCTTCTTTAAATCGGCGGTTGATAGCCGTGATCCGAAAATCGGCATCCTGAACGGAGATGTAGCAGGGAGCTTCGTCAAAAAGCTGCTGGTATCTTCTTTGGGTTATGCGCAACTGTTCCTGAAGTCGTTGCACCTCGGAAATATCAGCGGTGATCTCCAGCACAAGCTCAAGGGCGCCGTCTCGGTTTCGAATGGGAGCCGTATGAACCATTACAGGCAGTTCTCTGCCATCGGAATAAACAAGCCTCTGCTCGCTTCGCACCCCCTTGCCGGATTGAAAGGTCATTTCAACCGGACAGGGTTTCTTTCCATCGGCAATCCCTTTATAGATCGCCCAGCTGTCACCGCCCACGTCATTTCCCAGTCGATCTCTGTAAAGCTGGTTCGCAGAGACCACTTTAAGATGCCGGTTGTGAATCGAGACAAAGCATGGCATTTCATTGAAGTACTGTATGCTTCCGGCAATATCGCGCATGGCCGAAGATAATCCCAGTACCGCCTGTCCTACAGCAGCCAGCCTTTCGGCTTCCACCAGTTTTGCGGATTTCTCCTCGACAAGCTTTTCTAAATTTTCCGTGTACTCTCTGAGTTGATGGCGCATGTTCATCTTGTCTTTGGCTCTTTTAAGAGCGATTTCAAGCGCATCATCATTGATCGGTTTGGTGATAAAATCCGTTGCATCCAGCTGAAGGCATCTTACCGCCCGGTCCATATCCCCGTGGCCTGTGATCATGATCACTTCGGTGTCCGGGTTTTGCTGCTTGATTTTTTGCAAAAGCTCGATTCCGTCCATGCCGGGCATTTTGATGTCGCTGAGAACAATGGGTGGGTTATTCTGCTGAAAGATCTCCAGGGCACTCTGTCCGTCTTTTGCCGTAAGCACTTCGTAGCCCAAGTAGGACAGATACAGGTGCAGTGCATCCCGAATATCGGGCTCATCATCCACTACCAGAAGGGTCATTTTTTTCTTGTTAGAAGCTTTTAACAAAAAACCCTGTCTCCTCCTGCTCCGGATAGCTGATAGGGTGCCTCGCTGTTTTAGGCGACAGCATCAAAAAGACAAAACTCAATCATGGTCATGATTTGTTCGGTTTCAAAGCCCTTTTGATATATTGCTCCGGAACGGCATGAGGCCACACACAGTCCGCATCCCTTACACAGCGTGGACTGAATTTCAGCCTTTCCGGTTTTTTCAGTGAACACCGGCGCAGCGTAAGGGCAGATGGATATGCAGACACCACAGCGGCTGCAATCGTTCGGATTCACCACTGCCACGGTTCCGCTTACCGTACGTCTTTTAGATGCCAATACTGTGACCGCTCTGGCTGCAGCGGCCTGGGCCTGGGAGATGGATTCATCAATCGGTTTCGGTGCATGTGCAAGACCGCAGACAAACACTCCGTCGGTAGCAAAATCTACCGGGCGGAGCTTAACGTGTGCTTCTGCAAAAAAGCCGTCTGCATTGAGGGGAACTTTGTAAAGCCGTGCAAGAGGATTGTCCTTTTCCGAAACGACGGCAGAGGCCAAGACCAGCAACTGGGCATTTATTTCCATGCGGCGGTTTAACACTGTATCATTAAACGTGATTTTAATACCTGTTTTGTTTGATGTCACATCCGGAAGCGCCTCGTTAGGATACCTGATAAAGACGATTCCCTTGGATCGAGCATCGCGATAGATATCTTCCCTGAGTCCATAGGCTCTCATGTCTCGGTAAAGGATAAAGACGCTCATTTCAGGGTTAAGAGATTTAAGCTCCAGTGCACTCTTTATGGAACGGGTGCAGCAAATCTTGGAGCAATACGGACGATCGGGTATCCGGGATCCCACACATTGGATGAATGCCACGGTTTTGTTTCGCCCCAGGGCCGCATCCTTTTTTACCAGACGATCCTGAAGCTCAAGAGCGGTGATCACACGCCTGTCTTTACCGTATAAGCAGTCATCGGGCTTCAACTCTTCGGCGCCTGATGCGATGATGGTAACACCATGTTCCAGGGTTTCGTCCCGGCCATCTTTGGTAACGGTTGTCTTGAAATTTCCAATAAATCCCTCTGCATTCTTTATTTCAGTGTTAAGCCGCACATCGATGTTTTCATCGCTTAAAACCGCCTGGATCAGTTCGTTGAGATATTCCTGAACCCCTTCGTCCCGCCAGGTCTGGTGCAGGTGGTTTGCCTGGCCGCCAAGAACCGGTCTCCTTTCAATCAGGTAACTTCGATACCCGTGTCCGGATAATGCTCTTGCAGCCGTCATTCCCGCAACGCCGCCGCCGATCACAAGCGCTCTTTGATTGATTGTAAGCTCCGGTTCTTTTAAGGGCTCGAGCCTGAAGGCCTTGGCAACCGCCATCTGAACCAGATCCTTGGCTTTTTGGGTGGCTTTTTGCTTATCATTCTTGTGAACCCAGGAGCATTGATTGCGGATATTTGCCATCTCGAAAAGGTACTTGTTAAGCCCGCTGTTCGTTAACGTTTGCTGGAAAAGAGGTTCATGGGTTCTAGGAGTGCATGCCGCTACAACCACCCGGTTGAGCCTGTGTTCCGATATGGTTTTTGCCATTCTATCCAGTGAATCCTGAGCACAGGCAAACATGTTCTCTTCCGCGTATGCCACTCCGGGAAACTGTTTGGCATGCTCCACTACGGCCGGCACGTCCACAAAGGCCGCAATATTCGTACCGCAGCGGCAGACAAAAACACCGATACGCGGTGTTTCCCCCCTGATATCGATCTCGGAAGGTAGTTTTTCTTCTTTCGTAAGGGTCCATCTGACCTCGGACAGTCTGCTTCCCGCCATCCCCGCGGCGGCGCTTGATTCAATCACCGAGGATGGGATATCTTGTGGTGAGTTGAAAATTCCGCATACGTAAAAACCGGGTTTCGAGGTTTCAACGGGCGAAAAGCTTTCTGTGCGGGTAAAACCGTAATGATCCAGTTCAATGCCAAGCTTTGCGGCCAAATCCACACTGTCTTTTGTTGTGCCCAGGCCCACCGAGAGTACAACGATGTCAAAATCCTCTTCCATTAGATCGCCGGCAGGATCGATATAGCGAATACGGTTTTTGCCGGAATCCGTCAGGTGACGAATGTTCGTTACCTTTGATTTAATAAACCGCACTCCCAATTCATCTTTTGCCCGATTGTAATATCGTTCGAAATCCTTTCCGTGAGTGCGAATATCAATATAAAAGATCGCCGTATCCAGGTTTCCCTTGCTGTGCTCTTTGGCCAGGATGGCTTCTTTTACCGCATAGGTACAGCAGACCGCGGAACAATACCCTCTGGCTCCCAGATGTTCATCCCGAGATCCAATGCATTGAAGCCAGGCGATTTTTTTGGGCTCTTTCCTGTCCGAGGGTCGAACCAGATGACCTCCGAAGGGTCCAGAAGCAGATAGAATGCGTTCAAATTCCAGGCTGGTTACGATATTGGGATGATTTATGTATCCATAAGTGTCATGGATGGCTGGATTGTATGTATCGGCACCGGGAGTCAAAATAACGGCGCCGACCTTAATGGAAAGCTCTTTTTTTTGATCCTCGAAATATATCGCATTGGTTGGACAAACTTTTTCACAGGCCTTACATCTTCCTTTAAGAAGATAGATGCAGTTGTTCGGGTCGATAACATATTTTAAAGGAACCGCCTGGGGATATTTAAGGTATGCCGCCTTTCTTCTGTTAAGGCCCCCCTCGTATTCGTTCAATACCTTCTTGGGGCATTTTTCAGCACACAGACCGCATGCAATGCATTTATCCATATCCACGTACCGGGGATATTGGGTGATGTGAGCCGTGAAATTACCCGCCTCTCCCGAAACACCCGCCACTTCAGCAAGTGTCAGCAACTCTATGTTCTTGTGCCGGCCGACCTCGACCAGTTTGGGTGAGATGATTCACATTGCGCAGTCGTTGGTTGGAAAGGTCTTGTCCAACTGAGACATCAGACCGCCAATGGAACTGGAGCGTTCAACCAGATACACATAATATCCGGTATCCGCCAGATCAAGACTTGCCTGCATGCCGGAGATCCCGCCGCCAACTACCATCACGGCTCCGATTGCTTCCCGTGTCATATGCTATTCCTCTTTAAAGAAAGATGTTATTTGGCTGATGTCGAGACGATTGTTCTGGATTCCCAGCACTTCACTTTCCAGGCCAATGCAAAGCCCTATCAGTTGCGGGTACAAGATAGAGGGCAGCGGCGGCCCGTTGTCGTGCTGTGTGATCATGATGCTTTGAACAGTGTCAAACTGAATCTGACACCAGGGACAGGCCACACATATATAATCGGCCTCTGCGGTCCGGGCGCTTTCAAGTTTTTTGTGCATCAAGTCCATGGACAGCTTGTCCTGGATCCCTGTAAGCGGTGCTCCGCAACATTCAAGCCGCTGATCCCAATGGACACTTTCTGCACCGGTGACTTTAACCAGTTCGTCAAATAGGACAGGGGCGACAGGGTTGTCAAAGCCGGTTATCTTGCTGGGTCTTAAGGCATGGCATCCATAATGAGTTGCAATCTTAAGATCCTGGTAGGATTTGCCTATGCTGTGTTTCAATGCATTAAGCCCCACATCGTGATATAGCACCGACAGAAAGTGTTTGATCTCTGTTTTCCCCTCATACTTAAGATCGTGGGCTGCCAGTTGTCGATTCATATCCGCTCGCAGCTTTTCGTCTTCGCGGAGTTTATGATCGGCGATCTTCAAACTTCCGAAACAGCACTTACACAAAGCCAGTATGTCCAGCCCATGGTTTTCCGCCAATGCCAGGTTTTTTGCTGCAGATAACAAGTACGCGGTTTCATCGATGTTTCTCATGGGATAACCGCAGCAATTAAACAGCGGAAAATCTTTCACTCCAATGCTCAACTCTTTTAACACCGCCCGGGCGGCTGTCTCATATTGTTTGACGCGGGCAGGTATATTGCAACCGATAAAAAGGGCGTAAGTTTTCATTTTTTAATATTTCTTACCGCCAGATTTTTAAGCTCAAACATAAGATCAGCAACCTTCACATTCTGTGGGCAGTGTTCCTGGCATTGATAGCATGTAACACAGTCCCAGATCATACTGGCTCCGGAAGCCATCTCTGCCTGTCCCAGTCCAAGCGAGCACATAATCTGGTGTGGCAGCAAGCCTAGTGTCTGCTGTGGGTGGTCGTAGTTGCCAACCACCGGACAGACTGTCGTGCAGTTCTGACATCCAAAACAGTAAGAAAAAGTGGGATCAACAACCCGCGGAGCTTTCGACGCAGTGCCCAGGGAAATTGTTTTCGAGCGATCCATCAGCGTGTCAAATTTGCCTGCCACCGCTTTTTGTGCAAGCTGCAAGGGTTTGTCATAATTGGGGATACCGTTATGGGCCAGGAGCAGCCCTCGTACCAGGGAAAGGGGGGAGAGTATCAGGGGCTCCGGATAGCCCCTTTGAACCAGATCCTCTCTTACGCTTATCCACAGCTCTCTTAACCGAATTCCGGAAGGACACACAACGGTGCACCTGTCGCAGTTGGTGCATAAGTAAACCCCTTCTCTAATCGCCGATAGCTCTTCATGGGAAAGGGGTTTTCCGGCTGCCAGCCGTTTTAAGAAAACCATCTTTTCTGAGGGAAGAATAAATTCATTCCTTATGGCATCAAATGCCATCATGGCAGAGCAATAAAGGCTGCACGTCCCGCAATGCGTACAGGCGTCCAGTTCAATTGCCTGGCGGGTCACCGTGTTTGCCCGATTAACTTTGGATTCCTTCATTATGGAGCCGGCCACAAGACTTATGGGGGTGGCAAACATGTGAAGCATCTTGCTGAAAGGAAGGTAAGCCAGTCCCACAAAGCACAACAGAATATGTATGTACCACATCACATCAATAGCCCCCGCCTCATCAAGTGCCAAAGCCACGGGTTCAGACATCCTGGCAACAGCATATCCGGTAAAAGCCCATTTGTTGGAGACATGACAATCAGCGCAGTTCGCATCGTGAACTTCCCGGCCAGTTTCAATAAGATCCTCATCAAAAGGCCCTTTCACATTCGCTGATACAAGGCCAAACTCCTTGACCCAAAGGCTTTCAAGTGCCTCTATTTCCTGTTCGTCATCGATGCCGGCATAATCCTCCACCATGCGTTGAAACTCCGAGTAGGCGGAGATTTTAAGCCCTTCAAGAAGTATTCCGGACAGCATGATAGCTGCCAGGATAAGTATGGCATAAAAATCCATTGTGTTGGTCTTTAGGCGGGGCACCTTTTTGAAGAAACGGCGATAGACTGCCATGCCAAGCCCAACAAGCACCATAACCCCCGACAGATCCCTTAAGAAAAGGAAGGGATTTATTGTTGAATAATATTCCGCAAACAGCGATTCGGTAATCACGGTATCCAGAGCGTGCATCAGCAAAAGCAGCAAAAATCCGTAAAATATGAGCATATGCATAAGCCATCGGAAAAAACTTTCTTTCAGGATCTTTCTTTGAAAAAGCACATCCAGAACGAATGCCTTCAACACAGGCAATATCCTGGAGCTAAACACACAGCCTGATATGCCCTTTACGGCAAAGAGCATTCTGTTGGATGTTGCGAGATCCTCAGCCCAAATTCCCACTCTGCGGGAAAACCAGCAGTAGATTCTGTAAAGCATTCCCAGCAGGAAAAGGATCAGGGATGTATAGAAAATAACGGTAAACATGTGCTTCTTTGAAACGACCCATATTCCGAACGCCGATTGCAGCATCCTTATTTCAATTTGAACAGGGTTTCGAATGTTCGCCTTTTGGATCGCTAAAGTTTCGTTAGGCTCAACAATTTTAAAAATTTATTTTATCACAGATTCCGATCCGGAAAAAGCGGTTATCCGGTTATTGCAGCAATTCTCGCTAAACAAAGTTACGTTTACAAGATTCGGCCCGAGTACACCCCTTCAGGACGGCGGGCTGTCCCCTGTTTTTTCGGTCGGCTTTGCTTCATCTCCGTTTTTCAAGGTTCCCAGGGCGCGCGTTAATTCCATTACAATACCCAGCCCCTGTTTGACGTCATCGTTGAACGGAGCCGAGAGCAGGCCAAAGGGGCCCATTTTTTTGGCCTTTGCCAGATCCACCTTTGAAGGAACTTCGGCGAATTTTTCCAAAAAGGCCACGGCTTTGGGATCTGAAAATTTCTTTGCCAGACCCAGCATGGCAACCGCTCCGTCACCGATCTGTTCAATATCCTCTGCATCATATGCAGATGCAATTTTCGCACGAACATCCAGCATGGCCTGGATGACGCGTAGCACGCCTCTTTGTTCAAGATCATCCAGATAGTTGATGATCTGCGGCACCGAGGATTTCAACAGAGGTTCGATGGTTGTTACAAAATCTATTAGATTTTCCAGCTGATCAAGGGCATAGATCATGTTTTTTACACTTCTCATCATTCGCTTAAGAAGCAGCAGCAAGTCTTCAAGCTGGAAACTTGATTCAACATCCTGCAGTTCCTGGATCAGGAGTCGGATTGCCTGGTTGCTCAGCGGGGTTAAGTCTTCTTTGAGCTCCAGAACGGCGCCTGCCGTTTCCACAACGGGTGCGATTTGTTTTTCTATACGGTCAAGCCGTTCCAGAATCAATTCTTCGTTCGTCATGGTCTCCTCCTTTATTCCGTTACCAGGCTGTGTCGCATTTTGCCGGCCATGGTCATCTGTTGTTCAAGGGGCAGATCCACACCTTTTAACATCATGTTCCAGTAAACCCATTTGAACATCATTTTGCCCCAGTAATTGAAGCTGCTGTCTCCGAGTAACGAAAAGGGACCCAGTCCCGGAAAAGGGAATTTGCCGGGCAAGGGTTCGTATTTGTAGTTGAAATCAATCAAAATCGCCTTTTCATACCCCGAGCAGATAAAGCAGGTGGCATGCCCATCGAAGGTCGATTTCGGTGGCTGGCCGTCGATCTCTCGAATCAAATTTTCCACAACGGTTTCAAGCTGGTAGTGGGCAACCGCACCTGCCTTGGATGCGGGTACATTTGTAGCATCCCCAATGACATAGACATTATCAAAATTCTTTGATTTCAGGGTAAAATGATCCGTATCAACGAAATTCAGCGGATCTCCCATATCTGAATCCTCGATGTATTTTGCGCCGAAATTGGGTGGAATGGATATCAGAAGATCGTAAGGGACCTTTTCACCTCTGTGGGATTCAATGGTTTTCTCTCCCGCGTTCACATGGGAGATGTCGAAGTTTGGAGTAATTTTGATGTTTTTCTGCTCTGCAACCTGGCCCAGGATTTTTGAGGCAATGGGTTTGGTAAATGCCCCCGATATAGGGGTTACCAGCTCAAGTTCTATATTGTCCCGAACACCGTTGATGGTAAAAAACCAGTCAGCCATAAAGATGAACTCAAGCGGTGCCACCGGGCACTTGTAAGGCAGCTCGGCAATATTGAGAACCACACGTCCGGAGTCGAAATATTTTATTCGTTTCCGCAGAAGCTGTGCCCCTTCAAGCGTGTAAAAATCATGGAT
>JAFDFZ010000158.1 GCA_019309565.1 Deltaproteobacteria bacterium | reverse complement strand
TGGTTGATCAGAATATCATGAAGGCTGTTGAGGTATCTGATTATATGTATCTGCTTGAAATGGGTCAGGTAAAGCAACATGGAGCGAAAAAGGAGTTTGAAAAAAGCATTCGTGACATTATCCGTGACTCGTTTACCGGAAGTTAGCGCCTGCGATCAAGGTTGTCTTTTTCTGGAAACTGCTAACTGAAAAAAGAGCTGACTTAAAAAGACGAGTAAAAGCGAAAGGAGGAATCAGCCCATGCAATGGGACCTGTTGGTAAAAGGGGGAACGGTTGTGGACCCAGGTCAGCAACTGCATGCTGTTTTGCATGACGCTGGTGGAAAAGACAGCCGAAACGATTCAGCAATTCGAAAATGTGCTGCTTGGAGTCAAATATCATCACTCCCAGACCTATATCACACTTCCGCTGGCCCGTGAGGCAGCGGATTTCGCCGGGGGGATGCTGATGGCAGAAGCTTACGGAGCTCCCATCCCACACTTGCTGGAGTATCTAAATCCTGATGACATCCTGACCCACACCTTTCCCCCTTCGTTTCGCTGTCCCCTGTTTGATCATAGAGGAAAGGTATTTTCCGCCGTGTGGGAGGCGGTGTAAAGAGGAGTTCGCCTGGATATAGGCCACGGTGCAAGGGGTTTCGGCTTTCGTACCTTGGAGCAGGCTTTAGAACAGGGATTAAGACCCAGCACTATCAGCACCGATCTGCATGCCTTAAACGTAGATGGACCCGTGTACGACATGCCAACGACCATGTCCAAATTGATGGCCGTGGGGTTCAGTTTGGAGGAGGTGATTGAAATGTCGACCATTATCCCTGCTAAAGTCCTTGGTGTGGAAAAGGAGCTCGGTGCCTTGAAACAGGGTATGCAAGCCGATATCACCATCAGCCAACTTAAAAACGGTGAATATACATATCTAGATGTGCTGCACGAAAGTCGGGTTGGAAAACAGCGCATTGCTCCCGAAAAGGTTATCTGCGGAGGTGCAATCTATGATGGGAAAAGATATCAGCCGAAAGAGATGATACACCGGGTGACCGCGCCGCGCGGTTTTGTTCAGAAGAGATGATTCGATTTTCTCTTGACAAAATGTATAAACAGGATATCCATAGAAATTAAAAGCAGCCCATTTTAATCTTTTTCGCTTCAACTCTCCGAACAATCATCGAGTGATATGTGCTATCAAATTGCAGTATCATTACCTATATTGTGTTCTTATCGTTTAACGGTTGTTTTTCACAACCCAAACCTTTGAAATGAAAGGAGGTAAACTATGGCAACAAGAAAAACGCTCACAATCTTTTTGGCGACAATAACGGGCCTTGTTTTACTCATGACATCCTCGGCGATGGCCGCAGAGACACCCAAGTTCGGCGGTACTTTACGGGTGGCGACAGAAGCCGAACCACCGTTGCTCGACCCGCATCTAACGACTACAGCTATCGTTCTGCGGCTAAGTATGCACTGGATGGAAGCTCCTTTCAACCAGGGTGCCAAGTACGAAATCATTCCGGAATTGGTCGAGAGTTATAAAACAAATGCCGACTATTCAGTGTGGGACATCAAGTTCCGCCAGGGCGTTCTCTTTCATAATGGCAGGGAGATGACCGCTGAAGATGTGGTGGCTTCCATGAATCGCTGGGGCAAAGGGATTTCTTATGGTAAGGTCATGTACCGCAATGTGAAACCCGTCGAGGCTCTCGACAGATATACGGTGCGCATTACGCTCAACAAATCCTCTGCGATTCTATCGGCTTATATGACCCAGCGTACGCGGTGCTTCATCTATCCCAAGGAGGTCATTGAGGAAGTGGGGCTCAAACCCGTGAAACAGATTATCGGAACGGGCCCTTATCAGTTCGTCGAGCATAAACCCGATCGCTATGTGAAGGTGAAACGATTCGAAAAATATACAGCGCGCACGGATCCGAGAAATGGATATGGCGGCAAGAAGGTGGCCTACTACGATGAAATACTCTTCATCCCCGTACCCGAGCCGGTTCAGCGCGTCAACATGCTGCAAGGAGGCGAAGTGGACGTGGCATACGCAATGCAAACCGACGCCTATCAACGCCTGGAAGCCGATCCCAATATCGACCCTATACTCACCAAGTCTTGGTACATCATCGGGGTGTTCAACAAGAAGAAAGGTCCCTTCGTCAATGAAAAGCTGCGTCAGGCGGTGCAGACGGCTCTCGATATGGATCCTATCATGATGAATGTAGCTGGCAGCAAGCAGTTCTATGACCTGAACCCGAATCTGCATTACAAAGGGACGGTGTGGGAGACCAATGCCGGAGCGGAGTATTACAACCAGGCAAATCCGGAAAAAGCCAAGATGCTCATGAAGGAGGCCGGCTATAAGGGCGAGAAGATTCGGTGGCTGGTTACAAAGCGATACCATTACATGTACAACTCGGCGGTGGTCGCTGCCCAGCAACTGCGCGACGTGGGATTCAATATTGACCTGCAGGTGATGGACTGGGCCACGGTCAAGCAACGGCGGGCCAAGCCCGATGAGTACGAGATATTCACCACCGGTACCGGCATTCAGACCGACCCATCGGGACAGTCCATGCTCACCTGCGGCTGGCCGGGATGGAGCTGTTTTAAAGAGCTCGATGATCTGATGCTTAAGTTTATTACCCAGGTGAACTTCAAGCAGCGCTATGCCACATGGGAGAAGATCCAGCGGTTTTTTTATGAACATGCCGTTAACATCAAGTTCGGCGATTTTTACACACTGTTCGGTAAGCGCAAGTATGTCAAAGGTTACATCAGCATGGCATGGCCATACTGGTGGAACTCCTGGCTGGACAAATGAGTGAAAATCTTGAAGGGTGGGCTGTCCTTCAGCCCACCCTGCTTGTTCCTCTTTGCTGTATGGGTTCATGCAACTTTTTAGGAATGTGGCCGTTTATCCTGCTCCGGCGTTTAGAGGCAGGAGGACGCCATGGTTCGCGCCACTGAGCTTTAGCAAGGTTCATAAAAGTGTATAACTACTTGCTTCGAAGAATACTGTATCTTATACCGGTTATGCTCATTGTGGTCACCTTCGTGTTTTTCATGGTGCACCTTATACCTGGAGATCCTGCAGCGGTCATGGCTGGCATCGAAGCCACCGAGGAAGAGATTGAGCAGATGAGACGACTCCTCGGGATCGATAGACCGATATATGAGCAGTACGGACGTTATGTGCTACGCTTGCTGAAGGGAGACCTGGGCAAATCGCTCTTTTTGGATCGGCCAGTGGTCTCAGTTATCGTCGAGCGTCTGGAGCCCACAATAATTCTTACCTTTTTCTCGCTGGTTGTTGCCGTGATTATAGGTATACCTGCTGGCATCATTGCAGGGATACTACCCAATACATGGTCGGACAAGACCACCATGGTAATCGCCATGTTTGGAATTTCAATGCCACCCTTTTGGTTGGGATTAAACCTGATCTACATATTTTCGCTGAAGTTAAAGCTTTTTCCTCCGGGCAATTATGTGTCTTTATCTGCCAACCCGATAAAATGCATTCACTACATGCTGCTGCCTTCCATTTCGCTTGGGTTTGCTTCCGCAGCACTGGTGGCAAGAATCTTGCGCTCCTGTATGATCGAGGTGCTTACTCAAGATTACATCCGTACAGCCAGGGCCAAGGGGCTTGCAGAACGCGTGGTAATTTACATCCACGCCTTGCGTAATGCGATGGTTCCAACCATGACGGTAATCGGTATATCTGTGGCCATTCATCTAGGGGGCGCTGTAGTGACAGAGACAGTTTTCAATCTGCCGGGTGTGGGTCGGCTTGTGGTAACCTCCATATTACGGAGGGATTACCCTGTTATCCAGGGAGTTGTTCTGTTTACGGCTGCAATTTATGTATGTGTAAATTTGGTTGTAGATCTTATTTACTGTATCATCGATCCGAGAATACGCTACGACTAAATGTCTATATGGGCCAAGATCTTTTGAAGATGAAATGAATAGATTGTCTCTACTTGTGAAAAAGCATCGCTGGCTGAAGAGTCTTTACCGCAATAAAGGCGTGTGGATCGGGGGTGTTATCGTCTTATTCATGGTTTTTATCGCCATATTCGCTCCAGTTCTCACCCCGCTTGATCCCATGCGGCTTAATCCCATGAATCGGCTGAAACCACCCATGGGCGAGCACCTCTTTGGAACCGACGGCATGGGGCGGGACGTTTTCAGCATGGTGATTTATGGTGCCCGAATCTCTCTTGGGGTAGGAATACTGGTCATGATGTTCACCTGTCTTGTGGGCATCGTCATGGGATTGATTTCAGGATATTATAAGGTGCTTGATAATATCATCATGCGTATAAACGATGGCATGATGGCGGTGCCATCGATTATCCTGGCCATCGCCCTGATGGCAGTATTAGGGCCTCGTGTTTCCAATATCGTTGTCGCGCTCTCGGTGGTATACACTCCGCGCATGGCCCGAATCATTCGCGGATCTGTGCTCTCTGCCAAAGAACTCACCTATGTGGAGGCCGCAAGAGCGCTTGGCACTCGAGACCTGGTTATTGCATTCCGTCATATTCTGCCAAACTGTGTAGCCCCTATGATTGTACAGGGAACCTTCATTTTTGCATATTCCGTACTGGCGGAAGCATCACTTAGTTTCCTGGGCGTGGGGGCTCCTCCCTACATTCCAAGCTGGGGCAACGTGGTAAGCGAAGGCCGGCTGTATATGCTTCAGGCCCCCTGGATTTCCCTGTTCCCGGGGCTTGCCATATTGATATTTGTTATGGGGCTGAATTTGCTGGGCGATGGGCTTAGGGATTCGCTTGATCCCAAAATGCAGGGTGTGCAGAGATAGCAGGAGCAAAACAAAGAGTCTGCGATGGCAAAAAACAATGAACCCTTATTGACTGTTTCTGATCTTAGGACACATTTTTATACGGACGAGGGCATTGTTAAGGCTGTTGAAGGGGTGGATTTTGACCTTCACAAAAAAGAGACTTTGGGCATTGTGGGTGAGTCCGGTTGCGGTAAAAGCGTAACCGCGCTTTCCATCATGCGTCTTGTACCGGAACCTGCAGGTCGGATAGTGAATGGGGAGATTTGGTTTGAAGGCCGGGACCTGACAAAGCTGACTCATAGTGATATGCGGCAGATTCGTGGAAACAAAATCTCCATGATTTTCCAGGAACCCATGACATCACTGAATCCGGTTTTTACCATTGGCTACCAGATTGCCGAGGCAATCAAGCTTCACCAGGGTTTTTCAAAAAAAGAGGCTTTAGAAAAAGCCGTGCTAATGCTCAAGACGGTGGGAATCTCCTCTGCGGAAAGACGAGTCAATGAATATCCGCACCAGCTAAGCGGTGGCATGCGACAGCGGGTGATGATTGCAATGGCCCTAAGCTGCAATCCCAGCTTGCTCATCGCCGATGAGCCGACCACCGCCCTGGACGTGACGATTCAGGCACAAATTCTGAACTTGATGAACAAGCTTAAGCAGGAGTTTGAAGCTGCCATTATTTTGATCACCCATGATCTTGGCGTCATTGCCGAGATGGCCCAAAATGTGATCGTGATGTATACGGGGAAAATAGTTGAAAGCGGCGATGTGAATGTCATCTTTGAGCAGCCCCTGCATCCTTATACTCAGGGGCTATTGGGTTCGGTTCCAAGTGAGGAAATAATTATTAACAAGAAAAAGTTGCATGAGATTCCAGGTGTTGTACCAAATCTAACCGAACTTCCTGCCGGATGCCCCTTTCATCCACGATGCTCGCAAAAAATGACTATATGTACCGAAAAGACACCCCGGCTATTTGAACCCCAAAAGGGGCATGAAGTTGCCTGCTGGCTGTATCCGCCGGACAGTGTACGGGGGCCAAATGGATCGACAACCAATCTTTAAGAAAATTGGAGCAATAGATGTAATTAGGCGCTTTAGATCACTTGCAACTGATTTAATTCCTACTCAACTTGTTGGGTCGAGACGGAGCTTCGTCAGTGAATATTAATAACAACAACATCATATTGAAGGTACTTAACCTAAAAAAGCACTTTCCCATCAAGGGGGGTCTTTTTTCTAAAACGAAAGCACTGGTATACGCAGTGGACGGTGTGAGTTTTTCGGTAAAAAGGGGGGAGGTAATCGGCCTGGTGGGGGAGAGCGGTTGCGGCAAGACCACTACCGGCCGGGTTATCCTCAGGCTTATCGAACCCACGGAAGGAACGGTCGTATTTGACGGAAAGGACGTTTTTTCTCTGGATAATAATGAAATGAGGCAGCTTCGAAGGGACATGACCATCATCTTCCAGGATCCGTACTTGTCGCTGAATCCTCGAATGACGGTAGCAAAAATCGTCGGAGAAGGGCTTAGGAACTATGCTCTGGCCCGGTCCAAACACGAAGCAGAGCAGAGAGTGGCTAACCTGTTAGAAAGGGTCGGCCTGGGATCGGAACATTTGCGCAGATACCCCCATGAGTTCAGCGGGGGCCAGCGTCAGCGCATCGGCATCGCCCGGGCGTTGAGTCTTAATCCAAAACTGATCGTTGCAGACGAACCGGTGTCGGCTCTGGATGTGTCCATTCAAGCGCAGGTGCTGAATCTGCTTGTGGAATTAAAGAAGGATTTTGAGCTCACCTATATCTTCATTGCACACGATTTAAGAGTAGTGGAGTATGTCAGTGATCGCGTGGCAGTGATGTATCTTGGTAAAATCATGGAGTTGGCAGATGCAAGAGAAATTTATACCAACCCCCGGCACCCGTACACGGAAGCCTTGTTGTCTGCTGCACCCATGCCGGATCCTAAGGCCAAAAAAGAGCGGCTTATCCTTGAAGGAGATGTTCCCTCTCCAATCAACCCGCCTTCCGGCTGCCCCTTCCATCCGCGTTGCTTTAATCGCAAACAAGGATGCGATGCGAAAATGCCGGATTTTCACGAAATAAGCCCTGACCATCATATTGCCTGCCACTATCCGATTGATTGAATAGAGCTCGGCAGCTTATAGGTAGCTTAAACAAAACGGTTTTATCTCAACCCCGTTGTAGAAAAACGACTCAAGAGGAGCAGTTCTCAGGCACCCATAAATCATGCTTAAAAGCCATTTTGCTATATGATTTCTTAATTTCCGCTAATTGTGGGTTCCAGAAAATAAACAGGCACCAAGACTGGTGCCGTTTCTTAAAGGACAAAATGGTCAATCTACTATGCGATTTATACAACTACGGGGTCAATTTAAACGTGGTGATGCAGGTTTTGCTGGTATAGGATGTATAAATCTTGCCCCTGGCTGTCCGGTTCATTCCTCGAACTGTAAGCTTGATTTTACGGTTTCTTGGAAGCCAGAGTTCAAAAAAACCGTTTCGCAATGTGGTAACGGTCTTGTTGACCAGGACATTTCCTTCTTGATCGATAGCTCTTACCGTAAACTTCCTTGTGGGCAATTCCCCCTGACAGGAGGACATGTAGTGAATGGCTCATTTGTGTGTTCGCCTGATGTAAGGAGCCACGGCGATTACCATTTTGTCTTTTGGAAGTGAAACCTTTTTCACCTTACCACCTGGAAATTCAAACACAACTTCCGCAGGGGTGACATAGGTTTTTATCTCCTTTTTCGTCCACTTCCATTTATTGGCGATTGCCATAGCCTCAACGGCATCTATGTTTTTGAGTGCAGACTCGGCTGATTTTACATCATCCTTTATGGCATAAACCGGAACCACCAAGACGATCAAAACAAGCAGCGCAGACGATATTATACATGATTTCATACTGTTTCTCCTCATAATAGAATTTCTTTGATTTTATAGGATCTTTCCGTTTCTCTTTCAAGCTTCCCGGATGTTCTCCGCTACGTTTTCCTGGTTCCATCCGGATTATATTCATACCAGCCTCTCCCTGTCTTTTTTCCCAGGTGACCGGCCTTCACTTTGCGCCGCAACAGCAATGGAGGATACCAGCGCGGATCCCCCGTTTCCTGGTACATGGCCAT
>JAFDFZ010000157.1 GCA_019309565.1 Deltaproteobacteria bacterium | reverse complement strand
CCGATCGCAACCGATGCAGCGGATATGGTAGTGTTTTTTCGGGTTCCCGTCGAACCGTTTCAAAGAACCGCTGGTCTCCAGTTTTTGTATTTCTCCCCGTTCGGCAAGAATCTCCAGGTTTCGATACACCGTACCCAGACTGATGCGAGGAATCCTCCGGCGGACGATTTCATAGATTTCATCTGCACTCGGGTGTGAGTTGTTTTTTCGAAGCTCTTCCAGGATAATGCTCCGCTGGCGCGTCATGCGAAAATTAGGCGGGTTTTCCAAAACGCTTGTCCTCCCCCAGACAGATTCCGACTAACGCTCGGCAATGGGAACGTATGGACATTCATCCGGACCGCAGTAGTCGCCAATGTATTCGGAATCGGGTCGGTAAAGCACCGGTTCGGGCGCAGCACCGGCGAACTGCTCTTCGATCACATGTGCAACCCAACCGGATATTCGTGCAATGGCAAAAACCGGTGTAAAAAGATCAACAGGTATCCCCATTGCATGATATACCGACGCACTCCAAAAATCGACATTTACAAAAATCTCCCTGCCTTTGCGTTTGCGAAAGGCTTCTTTTCCTTTTTTTTCAACCTCTTTCGATATTTCGTACCATTTTTTTTTCCCCGTGCGCTCCCCCAGCGCCTTGGACATGGGAGCCAGAATTTCTGCTCGAGGGTCATCACCCTTGTATACTGCATGACCGAGCCCGAAGATTTTTCTTCCAGCATCAAATTCCTGGTTTATATAATCTTCAACCGCTTCCACCGAGCCGATCTTTTTCAGCATCTCCATAGCCCTTGCATTGGCTCCACCATGCAATTCCCCGGATAAAGCTCCCACGGCTGCAGCCACAGAAGCATATATGTGGGCTCGGGTCGAAGCCACCTGACGGGCTGCAAAAGTAGACGCATTAAAAGAATGTTCCGCATGCAGAATGAGACAAATATCGAAAAATCTGGCGTTCTCTTGCTGTGGGAAATCTCCACTGAGCATGTACAGGAAATTGCCGGCATGGTTCAGCTTGGAAGAAGGATTGATGGGCTCCTTGTTGTTTCGTATACGATCCCATGCAGCAACGATTGTAGGAAATTTTGCAATAAGACGAATGCCCATGTCTTCGGAGGATTTTTTGCTATAGGATGTAACCTGCGAGTCGTGATGGGCAAGCATAGCAATGGCCGATTGAAGAATATCCATTGGAAACGCATTATGGGGTCTTGTTTGAAGCGCTGCAATAACTTGCGGCGGAATTGCACGCTCCTGAGCCAAACGATCCTTAAATGCTTTAAGTTCCACTGGAGAGGGAAGCCGTTCATAGATTAAAAGAAAAACGACTTCCTCAAAACTTGAGTTTTCAGCCAGTTCTTTTGCGGAATAACCCCGGTAGATGAGTTTTTCAGCAGCTTTATCCACATGGCTGATTCGGGTCGTAGCTACCGTAAACCCCCTTAGACCGATATTGAGTATGGGTCTGCATTCTTCCATTAAACACCTCTAATTTCCTTTTATTTTGGATTTTTACACCTTGTATACCTTACAAAGGCAATCCAGGGTTATTAAGCAATTCTGCTCTGTTCTTGCTTGTTAATTCTTAAAAACGCTAGACTTACAAGTTTAAATGAATATCGAAAACGAAAATGTCAATAGAGAAATTTTCAAAGACAATTAATTATACCAGGTTGAAATGCAAAATCAAAGATGGTAAGGTTCTTCACCGTATTTCACAAAGACACTCCCACCGCTGGCAGCGTTGGGAGATGTATTCCGTTAGGTTTCATGCACATTTCGGCTTGCGCTTATTCGTTAACAAAAGAGGCTAGATTCGGTTTTGTGGCTTCCCTCTGGGCCCTCAAATGGTTTCTGTTGAAATAAAAAGGGGATACAACATCAAGATGACAGGGAAACCATCCCTTGATCTTCATGTGCTTTCCACACCGAGCCGGGTGGCATTTCTGCCTGAAAGAATACGATTTATCAAACCACGGTTACAGGTATGGGTTGGCGACAGGGTAAAGGTGGGTTCTGTTCTGCTGGAGGATAAGCGAAATACTGAGATTAAGTTTCTCTCACCTGGCGCAGGAAAAGTGGCCGAAATAAATCTTGGCCATAGACGCAGGATTAGAGAAATTGTTATCGAGCTCGATGACAGGGAACAATACGAGTCGTTTGATGGTATTTCAATGGAAAGTCTTGAAAAGATTTCAAGGCAAGATCTCATTGACACCATCCTATGCGGAGGACTTTGGCCACTTATCAGGGAATTGCCGTATCGAGACATAGCACGGCGTGATGTGGTGCCGTCATCAATTTTCGTTAACCTTGGCAATTTAGAGCCCTTTCAGCCGGAACCTGAAGTTTATTTGCAGGGAAAAGGGGATTTATTTGAATACGGGCTTGCAGTGCTACGCGTGCTTGGAAACGGTAATGTTAATGTTTACACAAACAGGAGCAATCAATATATCCTTAAAGAACTGGATAGCTTCATCACACATACATTCAGCGGAGAATATCCAGCCCATGATCCAGGTGTTCTGCTCTATCGAATAAAAAGATCCTCTGATGAAAATCATGCCTGGTTTATCGATGGTCAGGATTTGCTGCTGCTGGCCGAACTTCTTAAAACCGGAAGGTATCCTACCCAAAGAATCGTTGTGCTTGCAGGCCCCGGTGCAACTGAAAGATCTCATCTTCAAACTCGCATCGGTGTTCCTATCGGGCATGTTGCACAGGGGCGTGTATCAGAGGAAAAGATGCGCTATGTTGTCGGCGGCCTTCTTACGGGATATACAGGTTCCGATGATGGCTACATTGGCTTATTTGAAAAATCCTTACTGTTGGTTCCCGAAGGAGACGTAAAAGGCGATCTTTTTGATTGGGCCATGCCTGGCAGAAAAAAACCAGGTTATTCAAAAACGTTTCTTTCCGCTTTAAGCCGCGCAGAGCCCACGGTTGATTGCAATCGGCACGGAGGGCTGCGAGCCTGCATTTCATGTAACCACTGCCCGAGGGTATGCCCGGTGGAAATCCTGCCACAGTTGACATATAAGGCCATTTTGGCCGGAGAGGTTGAGGAAGCCCTTGCTCACGGTTTGCTTGATTGCGTAGAATGTGGACTGTGTTCTTACGTTTGCCCATCCAAGATAGAACTGTTTCAGACGCTACAGAAAGCAAAAGAAGATTTTTACCGGGAAATTGTTTGAGCATGAATTTGGCAAGAAAATTTTTTGATTCCATTCGCCATCATTTCAGTGCCGGGGGCCGATTCGAAAAATACTTTTTCGTTTTCGAAAACATCGAATCCGTGTTCTATTCCGCTGAGCACGTCACGCAAACCGCGCCTCACGTGAGGGACAGTCTTGATGTAAAGCGCTATTTTTTTCTGGTGATCGCTGCGCTTCTACCCCACTATGCATTTGGCACCTATAACGTGGGATATCAGTCTCACCTTGCCTCCAGGCTTTCCCTTGGCTTTTTTCCCGTTTTTTTTAAAGGTCTTTCGGTGGTGATGCCCATGGTGGTCGTTACCTATGTCGTGGGGTATTTCTGGGAGGCTTTGTTTGCAACGGTTCGGAAACATGAAATCAGCGAGGGATTGTTTGTATCATGTGCGCTGTTCCCGCTCACCCTTCCACCAACCCAGCCGCTTTGGCAGGTTGCTCTGGGGATTTCCTTCGGCATCGTGATAGGTAAAGAAATCTTTGGCGGCACAGGCAGAAATTTTTTGAACCCGGCCTTAACCGGCCGAGCATTTCTTTACTTTGCCTATCCCGCGCAAACTTCGGGGGAGGCTGTCTGGACGGTTCTAAGCTCAGCCAGAACAGCACCCGTTGACGCGTTTACAAGCGCCACCCCCCTTGCCATTTCTGCTGCCACCGAATCGGGCAGCGTCATGAAGGCCCTTACCGATGCAGGCTATACCGTGTCAAAATTGTTTTTTGGCCTCTATCCGGACAGTATTGGCGCCTCCTCTGTTCTGCTTGCCATTATCGGAGCCATGTTCCTTATCGCTTTAGGTATTGCAGACTATCGATTGATTTTCGGTGATATCATTGGCATTCTTTTTACCGGGTTTCTTTTGAATCTCGTTGCTACAGACGCTTCGATGCCTTATCTTAGCTTGAACCCCTTTTACCACCTGCTGATGGGGGGCTCGGCGTTCGCCATCGTGTACATGTGCACCTGCCCGATCACAGCCCCTGATATGAATACCGCCAGGTGGATATACGCTTTTTTCGTGGGGTCATTGACGGTTCTGGTGCGAGTATTTAATCCTGCGTTTCCGGAAGGAATCGGGCTTGTGATTTTGTTCATGAACTGCTTTGCACCACTGCTGGATGCAATGGAGATAAAGATTAGGCTTAAAAAGAGAATACCCAATGTCCAATAATCTCAGGTCCATTCTGTTTGCCGTGGTTTTGTGCTTTGTGATCAGCTTGCTTTTAACCGCCGCATCCACCGGTCTTCAAAGCAGACAGCAAAGAAATGTACAGATCGATAAGCAAAAGAACATCCTAAAATCTGTCGGGCTTACACAGGAGGGAAAAAAATACACCGCACAGCATATCGAAAAATTGTACCGGCAAAACATTCAGGAGCTCTGGGCGGATCCTTCCGGAATGATTATCCGCAAACCCAAAGGTGGCGAACAGGTCCTTCCCATATACCTTTACGTCAAGGATAAAGAAATAAAGGCATACATCGTTCCTATCAACAGCCGGGGGCTCTGGGGACGCATTTTGGGATATCTGGCCATCGAAAGGGATGGATCGACCATTTCCGGTTTTACGGTTTACAAACATTCTGAAACGCCAGGGCTGGGAGGAGAAATCGAAAAACAGTGGTTCCAGAAAAACTTTGTGGGTAAAAAGATTGTCAATCAGGATGGAGAATTTGTATCCATTTCCATTGCAAAGGGCAGGGTTGAAGACAGGCTGCCGAAGAGCCGGCAGGTTAATTACGTGGATGGCATAAGTGGAGCAACGCTGACCGGAAAGTACCTTACTGCAGGCATGAGAGAAATCTTAGCAAGGTACGAACCCGTTTCCATTCGATTCAGAAAACATATGTTGAACCAGACAGAGCGATGAAAATAGGAATTTCACCTGCGGCAGGATGAGATGATCCTTTTAGCCTAGCCCTTCAAAGGCCCAAACTGTTATAGATAAAGAATTTGCGACTTTCCACCTAGAGGTGATCATGGACCTTTCGTTACCGACATCATTTGCTGCTATTAAGAAAACAAAGTCGTACAAGGCAGTTGTCGAATCGCTGTGGCAAGCCAATCCCATCTCCAAACAGATCCTTGGGATTTGCTCTGCTCTTGCGGTTACCGTACAGCTTAAAACCGCCATTGTTATGAGCCTGGCCCTGACGATGGTGGTTGCCTTCTCGTGCTTGATAATCTCTTTGATCCGAAATTTAATTCCAAGAAACATTCGGATAATCGTTGAGATCAGCATCATTGCCACCCTTGTCATCTTCGCCGATGAACTTCTCAAGGCGTTTCTCTACGATGTAAGCAAACAGTTATCGGTATTTGTGGGGCTGATCATCACAAATTGCATCGTCCTTGGCAGGGCGGAAGGTTATGCTCTGTCCAATCCTCCGTTTCCGGCCTTTGTGGACGGGCTGGCCAATGGTGTTGGATACAGTTCGATTCTAATCGGTGTTGCTTTCATTCGAGAGCTGCTGGGTTCTGGAAAACTTTTTGGCATCAACGTGATACCGCAGTGGTTGTACGAAGCCGGGTATGAGAACATGGGTCTTATGCTTCTGGCTCCGGGAGCTTTTATCATCATTGGACTGTTTGTCTGGTTAGAACATACATTGCTTGAAAAATAGGCGGCTTGCCTTTAAAAAATTTCATTCGACGCCACCATAAAAGGTTTCTCATGAGGATTAGGGGCGTCAAACTTGATTAGGTAAATTTTTTTATGGAAAATCTAATCAGCATCGGCATAAACTCCGTATTTGTCGGCAATATACTGCTAGCCTATTTTCTGGGTATGTGTTCATTTTTAGCTGTATCCAAAAACATGAAGACGGCCGTTGGACTTGGTTCGGCCGTTATATTTGTTTTGGGGATAACAACTCCGGCTAACTGGCTGCTCTATCATTTTCTTCTGGCCCCCGGAGCATTGGCCTGGGCAGGATTTCCGGAAGTGAACTTGAGTTTTCTTAAGCTTGTCTTGTTCATTGCCGTCATAGCTGCCCTGGTTCAGGGAGTTGAGATGGTTATCGATCGGTATTCGCCTGCTCTGTATATGGCACTTGGTGTATTCCTGCCACTTATCACCGTAAACTGCGCTATACTGGGGGCTTCTCTATTCATGGTGGAGCGAGATTATTCCTTTATCGAGTCTGTTGTTTTCGGTGTTGGTTCGGGAACAGGATGGTTCCTTGCCATTGTTTCCATGTCGGCGATACAGCGGAAACTTCGATATGCCGATATTCCAGAGGGACTAAAAGGCTTTGGGATCAACATGATTGTAACGGGGCTGATCGCCATCGGGTTTATGCTTTTTGCAGGGATCACACTGTAATTAAAATCTGGGAATTTTTATAAGATATTGTAATTAGAGGTTTAGTGCCTTGATCTGTATTTATGTACTCAGCCTGTCTGTCTTTCTTGCCGTTGTGCTTTTGCTGGTGGCCGCGCTTTTGCTCCTTGAAGCCCGGGTTGTTCAGAAAGGGCAGCGCAGGATCGTCATCAATGATGATCCTGAAAAAAGCATTGAATCTCCAATCGGCCAAACGCTGTTGTCTGCACTTTCAGCCAATAACATCTATCTTCCTTCGGCCTGCGGGGGCAAGGGCTCTTGTGCTCTTTGCAAATGCCGAATCGATGAGGGAGGAAGAAACATCCTGCCGACCGAATTGGCGCATTTAAGCAGACAGGAGAAACTGGACAACGTGCGGCTTTCCTGCCAGGTTAAAGTAAGAGAAGACATGAAAATCTGGGTACCGCCTGAGATATTCAGTATCAGGAAATATAGTGCCGCGGTGGTATCCAACGAGAATGTGGCCACTTTCATAAAAGAGCTTATCTTGAAAATCGATAACAACGGGAAATTCGACTTCAAAGCAGGGCAGTACATCCAGATCAATATCCCCGAATACGAGCTCTCCTACGATAAGATCAGTGTGCCGGACATTTACCGGCCGGCGTGGGATAAATTCGGCCTCTGGGAGCTGACCGCCCGGGCGGAAGAACCCGTGTTCAGAGCCTATTCCATGGCGAACACCCCTGCAGAGGAGTTGCTGCGTTTCACGGTACGGATTGCCACCCCCCCTCCAGGCTCAGACGCCCCTCCGGGTATTGCTTCGTCATATCTGCTTTCTCTGAAACCCGGTGACCGGGTGACTTTCAGCGGACCGTACGGAGATTTTCTTGTCAAAGATACGGATCGGGAAATGTGTTTTATCGGAGGAGGTGCGGGCATGGCACCCATGAGAAGCCACATCTTCAACCAGCTTTTGATCGAAAAGACCACTCGTATAATGAGTTTCTGGTACGGGGCTCGTTCAAGACAGGAGATGTTTTATGATGAGGAATTTAAAGAGCTTGAAAAAAAATTTGAAAATTTCACATATACCGTCGCGCTGTCCGAACCGCTGCCAGGCGATAACTGGGATGGTCCCGTTGGTTTCATCCATCAGGTGGCATACCAAAATTATTTGAGCAAACACCAGGACCCTACCGAAATCGAATATTATCTTTGCGGACCTCCTATGATGATTCAGGCCGTACAGCAGATGCTGGACAGCCTCGGGGTGGAACCGGATATGATCGCCTACGATGATTTCGGATAATTGAAGACCCCGCACTTTCGGGCCTGCATGGGATTTAAAGGAAGTATCATGCTTGAAAATCTTGATCCAGTTTTGCTTGCACGCATCCAGTTCGCTTTTACGATCACATTTCACATCCTGTTTCCGGCGTTTACCATTGGGCTTGCAAGCTGGTTGGCCGTATTGGAGTGGC
>JAFDFZ010000156.1 GCA_019309565.1 Deltaproteobacteria bacterium | reverse complement strand
ACCTTGCGCGTTCACCGAGAATCGATAGGGCTGCAGTGTTTCAAAGGACTGGAGGAGGTTACCTCTGAAAGAATTTTTCTAGGAGTGTATTGGCAATGACAACCAACAAAGACACAAAATCTTCTTCTATCTGGATTGCCGCTCTATCCGCTTTCCTGACACTGCTGGTTGCCGGTGCAACCGCCTATTTTCTGGGATATCTTGGACCGAAACAGGGCCGGGATGTTCATCAAAAATCGGAAAAGGTTGTGGGTGCGGAACGAAAGATCGCCTACTGGCGCGCTCCGATGAATCCAACGGAAATTTACGACAAACCTGGTAAAAGCGCTATGGGAATGGATCTGATTCCTGTCTATGAAGACGAACTTGTGGGAGGGGTTGAGATCAAGGTAGACCCGGTAATTCAACAGAACATGGGGCTTCGAACAGCAAGCGTAGAGAAGGGACCGTTGACCCATACGATCCGTACTTACGGACACATCACCTATGACGAGACCCGTACAGTTGAGGTGAGTACGAAAATCAACGGATGGATTGAAAGAATATATGCAGATTTTACCGGTAAGTTTGTAAAGAAAGCACATCCGCTATTTGAACTCTATTCGCCTGAGCTTTTTGCTGCCCAGCAGGAATACATGGTAACATATCGCAACCTGAACAGAATGTCTAGGGTATCAAACAAAGAGCTGCTCAAGGCAGCACGCCAGAGGCTTCGATACTTCGATGTGGCTGAAAGCGAAATCCGGGCTCTAGAGCAATCGGGTAAGATTAATAAAACGATCACCATTCGTTCCCCTTTTGACGGGGTGGTCATCTTAAAACACGCAATGGAGGGCAGCTATATCAAAAAAGGGACTACCGTATATAGAATCGCTGACCTTTCCAGGGTCTGGGTAGAGGTGCATATCTATGAATATGAACTGCCCTGGATCAAGCAGGGGCAGAGAGCAGAAATGACATTGCCCTACTTACCGGGCGTAAAGCTTACGGGAAAGGTTTCATATGTGTATCCCTATCTTCAACGACAGACCCGTGATGTTGTCATTCGGCTTGAGTTTGAAAACCCGGGGCTGGTGTTAAAACCCGATATGTATGCGGATATTGAAATCAAGCATACCGCAGGAGAAGGATTGATGATTCCCTCAGAGGCGGTAATTCGATCCGGGGAGCGGAACATCGTTTTTGTATTGCGCCAAGGTAACAAGTTCACTCCTCGGGATGTGACACTTGGACTTAATGTAGATGAGGGGAAGGTTCAGATCTTAAAGGGCCTGGCGCCCGGAGAGACAGTGGTCACCTCGGGTCAGTTTCTGCTGGATTCAGAGTCCAAGCTCAAAGAGGCGGTTTTAAAGATGATGGAAGCCAAGCGAGCTAAATTAAAGGAAAAGCAAGAGGTACCTTTAGAGGAAGTGGAGGAAGATTTTTTCAAGGATCTGGAGATCGAAGAAGAATTTTTTGAAGGCTTAGAGGAAGACGAAGATTTTTTCAAGGATCTGGAACAGGAGTCTTAAAGCGGCTAAAATGATTGCTAACATCATAGGATGGTCCATAAAAAATAAATTCATGGTGATTCTTGGAACCGGGTTCGTTATTTTCGGCGGAACCCTTGCCATGCTAAACACCCCCCTTGACGCCATCCCGGATCTGTCGGATGTTCAGGTAATTATTTTTACCGAATACTCCGGCCAGGCGCCCCAGGTGGTGGAAGACCAGGTCACCTATCCGCTGACCACGGCCATGCTGGCCGTTCCTTTTGCCAAGGTGGTGAGGGGTTACTCTTTTTTTGGTTTTTCCTTTGTTTACATCATCTTTGAAGACGGCACCGACCTTTACTGGGCCAGATCACGGGTGCTGGAATATCTGAATTTTGTTTCAAGCAGGCTGCCCATGGGCATCACTCCGATGCTGGGGCCTGATGCCACGGGTGTAGGCTGGGTATACGAATATATCCTTAAAGATACCACTGGAAAGTATGATCTTCAGCAGCTGCGCAGCATTCAGGACTGGTACCTTCGCTACGAGCTTACATCCGTGCCAGGGGTTTCCGAGGTGGCCAGTATCGGTGGTTTTGTCAAACAATATCAGGTTGAAGTCGATCCCAATAAGCTGCTGGCATATGATATTTCTCTTGGTAAGATAAAGCGGGCCATTCAGCGCTCCAACAACGATGTGGGTGGCAAACTGATAGAAATGGGGGAAACCGAGTTTATGGTACGTGGGCTCGGTTATATTCAGTCTGTGGAAGACATTGAAAAGATAGTGGTGGCCGTGGATCGGATGGGAACCCCTGTTTTGTTGAAAAACGTCGCCCACGTTCAGATCGGCCCGGAGCTTCGCCGGGGGGATCCTGGAATGGAACGGAGAAGGGGAAGCGGTCGGTGGGATTGTGGTGATGCGGTATGGAGAAAATGCGCTTGAGGTTATTGGTAATGTTAAAAAGAAACTTAAGGAACTTGAAAAAGGCCTTCCTAAAGGGGTGGTGATTGTTGAGGGTTATGACCGCTCGGGACTGATTGAAAAGGCCATCAGCACGCTTAAGAAAAAACTGACAGAAGAACTCATCGTGGTGGCCCTGATATGCGTTATCTTTCTGCTGCACTTTCGTTCGGCCTTTGTTGCGATCTTTACCTTGCCGGTAGGAATTTTGGTTTCTTTTCTAATTATGCGCTTTCTTGGGGTCAATGCCAATATTATGAGCCTAGGCGGCATCGCCATTGCCATCGGTGTGATGGTGGACGCATCGGTGGTTCTGGTTGAAAATGCTCACAAACATCTAGAAAGGGAGCAGAAAGACAAATCCCACGATGAGATGATCCTTTCGGCTGCCAAGGAGGTTGGTCCGGCGCTTTTCTACAGCCTTCTTATCATTACTGTTTCATTTCTGCCGGTACTGAGCTTACAGGAGCAGTCAGGAAGGCTGTTCAAACCTCTTGCCTATACCTATACCTTTGCGATTGCCGCATCTTCGCTGATAGCGGTAACGGTGGTGCCCGTGCTTATGACTTTTTTTATTCGAGAAAAAGCCTTTGGCCCTGAGGTAAGTAAAAGACGCCGGTTGCAGACCTGGTTTGCATTTGTGGCCAGCCCTCCAATTCTTGTTGTGGCAGGAGGCCTTTCTGGAGTGGCGTTGCCTGACTGGTCGCTGGTGGCGGCCCTTGGGATATCCGCCTTTGCGGTTGCGTGTCTGGTGCCGCAAAAAATTATGCCTGAGGTAAGAAACCCTATCAGTCGTTTTTTCATCTGGATGTATCGTCCTTTTATTTACAAGGTGCTCAAATGGCGAAAGGCAACCATTTTTTTGGCAATGGTGGTTTTGGCCGTTTCGGTGTATCCGGCAGCCAGGCTTGGCAGCGAATTTATGCCCCCGTTAAACGAAGGAGATCTGCTCTATATGCCGACCACCCTTCCCGGTATTTCTATTACAAAAGCCAAAGAACTCATCCAGCAAACCGATAAGATCATTCAGCGTTTCCCGGAAGTACACCACACGTTGGGAAAAATTGGCCGTGCAGAGACCGCCACCGACCCGGCGCCCCTTTCCATGATCGAAACCACCATCACGCTAAGCCCACAGGTGGTGTATGAAACCATCACTGTTAAACGGTGGTTTTCTAACTGGCCTGACTGGCTTAAAAAGCCGCTTGCCTTGATCTGGCCCGAGCAGCGCTACATTACCATTGAGGAGCTGATAGAAGATCTTGATCGGGCCGTTCGATTCCCGGGCGTGACCAACGCCTGGACCATGCCCATCAAAACCCGCATCGACATGCTCTCGACTGGAATCAAGACACCTGTTGGAATCAAGCTAATGGGACCGGACTTAGAGGTGCTCTCCGAGTTGGGCTCTCGCATCGAAGCGGTGATACGGGAGGTTCCAGGCACCCTTTCAGCCTTTTCCGAGCGGGTAACCGGCGGCAATTACCTTGATTTTAGGATTCGCCGCGATCAGATCGCCCGGTATGGTCTTACCATCGGCGATATCCAGGATGTCATCATGACAGCCATCGGTGGCATGAACGTGACCAGCACCGTGGAGGGACTTGAGCGGTATCCAGTCAGTCTTCGGTACAACCGGGAGCTTCGCGACAACATCGACCGGCTTAAGCGTGTTTTGGTTGCCACTCCTATTGGTGCACAGATACCCCTGGCGCAGCTTTCGGATTTTTCTATTCGCAAAGGTCCTCCCAGCATCAAGAGCGAAAATGCCCGGCAGTCTGCCTGGATCTATGTCGATCTTAAAGGTGTTGATGTGGGCACATATGTCAAAAACGCTAGAGCAGTTGTGGAAAGAGAAGTTGATCTGCCTGCAGGTTACTCCATCGTATGGTCCGGGCAGTATGAATACATGGAAAAGGCCCGAAAGACGCTGAAAATCATCGTGCCGGTAACATTAATGGTGATCTTTGTTTTGCTATACGTTCATTTCAACAGCATCACCGAGGCGACCATAGTGATGGCAAGCTTACCCTTTGCGCTGCTGGGCGGGGTGTGGCTCCTTTACCTGCTCGGTTACAATCTGTCGGTTGCAGTTGTCGTTGGGTTTATAGCTCTTGCCGGGCTTGCTGCGGAAACCGGGGTGGTCATGCTGGTATACCTGGATGAGACCTTTGAAAGGCGCCTGGGCCGGGGTGAGATGAATTCCCCTAAAGACCTGGAAGCGGCTATCATCGAAGGGGCCGTAGAAAGGGTAAGGCCCAAGCTTATGACCGTTTGCACAACTTTGATCGGACTGCTGCCGGTGATGATCGGAACAGAGACAGGCTCCCAGGTGATGAAACGCATCGCAGGACCAATGGTGGGAGGGCTTATCTCCTCAACGATTCTTACTCTGGTAATCATACCGGCGGTATACGATATCTGGAAACGCTGGGAGCTGAGAAAGATCTGGGCGGGACAATCTGGAGCGAAAAATTCAGACCATGTTTAACAACAAAAAAGAAGTATCGTCATAGAAAGGATTCACCATCATGAGCAGGTTTATTTTTTTATTGTTTCTACCTATAAGTGTGTTTGCATCTCTCTGCTTAGCGGGTTTTGCCTTAAGCCAGGCGACCTCCATAGATCACTCAGGCCATGTGGGGGAGAAGATTCATGAATCGACCATCCGCGGGTACCGACTGGCCTATCACCTGCTTGTGCTTCCCGGAAAAGAGGCTCGTCATTTGATGGTATATATCGTGGATCCAGCCGGCAAGCCGGTTAGCAGCGCAAAAGTAGGGTATTTGGTTATCGGTCCCAATGGCGCCAAACAGAAAGTTATGGCCATGGCCATGAAAGACGCTTTCGGCGGTGATGTGAATTTTACCGTAAAAGGCATTTATACCATCAAGACAAAGGCAGTCGCAGGCAACATAAAGCTGCTGGATCGATTTACCTTTGAAATCAAATGACGAGGTGAAACCGATGAATTGCAACAAACCACTGGGCTTCCTTTTCCTGGTGTTCCTGGCGGTTTTGGCCATGAGTTCTCCGGTGGCAGAAGCCGTAGCTGAAAAGGAGCTCAATCCCAGGCAGTCTGTTGCTTTCTGGGATGAGGTGATACGATTGGATCCCAAAGACGCTGGTGCCTATAACAAGAGAGGACTTGCATATAGAAGCTTAGGTCAGTATCAGAAAGCCATCGAGGATTATAGCAAGGCGATCCGGCTTGATCCCAAATTTGCACAGGCTTATTATAACCGCGGGGTGGTGTATAAGCAGTTGAAACAATATCAGTCGGCTTTGGAAGATTACAATAGCGCCATTCAGCTCGAGCCAAACAATGCCCATGCCTACCGCCAGCGAGGGGTGGTCTTTAAGAAACTGGGGCTCTATGAGAGGGCAATTCAGGATTATGACCGCGCCATCGCTTTGAAACCGGACTATGCCAAAGCGTACAACAACCGGGGGGCTGCTTACAAAAAAATCGGGAAGTTTAAACGCGCAATTGAAAATTACGATAAGGCCATAGGGCTTAATTCCGAAGATCCCGTCTTTTTCAATAACCGCGGTGTTGCCTACAAAAATTTGGGAAGATACGCTCAGGCTATCAAGGATCTAAACCGCGCCATCGAACTTGACCCCTATAACCCGGTTTTCTATGGCAATAAAGGAAACGTTTATGCAAAGACGAGAAAATACTATCGGGCCATCGAGGATTACAATCGTGCCATCGGGCTTAATCCGAAAGATGGATGGGTCTATAACAATCGCGGTGTGGCATACAAAAAACTTGGAAAATATCACCAGGCTATCGAGGATTACAACAAGGCGATTCTTATCGATCCGAAAGATGCGGTGGCCTATTACAACAGGGGAATCGCGTACAAAAATCTGGGGATGTTTCAACTTGCCATCGAGGATTTTAACCGCGCCATTGAGCTTGACCCTAAAAATGCCAGCTTTTATCGAAACCGTGGGGTTGCCTTTAAAAAGCTGGGGCAGTATAAGCGGGCAATCGAAGATTACGATCGGGCGATCCGTTTAAAACCCGATTATGCCAGGGCTTACAACAACCGGGGGCTGGCTTACAAAAAACTTGGTGAGCACAAAAAGGCGCTTGCTGACTACAATCGCGCAATCAAGCTGGAGCCGGACAATGCATGGTTTTATAACAACAGGGGGGTTGTGTATAAGAACCTGGATCGGCCAAGAGATGCCATCAAAGACTACAATCGTGCCATTGAGTTAAATTCCAATATCGCCACTTTTTATATCAACCGTGGAGATGTTTATAAGAATTTCGGGCAGTACCAGCTTGCGCTCAACGATTTCAGCCGTGCCATCGATCTGGAGCCGAAAAACGCTCGTATTTATAACAGCCGTGGGATCATATACCGAAATCTGGGCCGACCCAAAAGAGCGATGGCTGATTTTCATCAGGCGATTCGCTTAGATCCCAAATATGCGGCAGCCTACACGAACCGGGGAATAGGGTATATTTCTGAAGGTGAATATGAGCGCGCCTGCAAAGATTTCACAAAAGCATGCGAGCTTGGGGATTGCACCTATCTGACGTGGGCGGAAAGGCATGGAGATTGCTAGTAAAAGCGGCATTAAAAAAGGAGACAGACTTTGGAGTTTGAGCGATATTATATCGATCTGTTTGAAATGCTCAATTCTTTGTGCAAGAAAATCGCATCCGGAAAATACGATCAAGCAGACGCCAACAAATTATTCGAACTGGCAAAGACTCACAGATACCCTTATCTGCTTTCAGAGCTGGCGGAATCCTTTGGGATGATGATGGTAAAGGTGGAAGCAAGGGAATTTGAGCTCAAACAAACCATTGAAGAACTGAAAAAAGCCAGGGCAGGCAGCAAATAGGGTATCGGTGGGCATGATTAGCCGAGGCAAGCTCAAGCTTTACACAGTTTATTTTTACACTTTTTTTGCTAAAAGGATGCGATAGAATGTCTTATTGTGGTTAGAAAGGTTTATTTATGAAACTTGTTATTCGCCATTGAAAGGGTTGCTCACCAGAATTTTATGATAAGCCTGGCTATCATTTAGATCTTCAGAAAGGATCATTTTGCATCCTGCTAGTTCCGCCGCTGAAACAATTAAGGCATCCCAGTAAGAAATCTGATATGCTTTGTGCGTGTCGATTGCCCTGATTACCATCCTCAGGTCAATTTCCATTACTGGCAATATACTGAGCGTGGTGATAATCTCCCTGGCTTCGTCATCGGTCATGGGTTGGGGGATGTGCCGGGTTACGACATTGAAAAACTCGCCCAGAACTTGCACCGATATAAACAGATTTTCCTGTTCAATGCCATCGGTTAATAATTTCTGGGCCTTTTTTTGCTTCCGGGTTTCATGTTTGTCATAAGCATAAACCAAGATGTTCGTATCCAAAAACAATCTATCGCTCATGCAAGGCCTCCCGGGTCCATTTTCGTTGGCCCATATCTCTGCTTTTCGTTTTGAACGACGCCCGCAACTTGGGTGCATTACTGATTTCTTACCGTTTGTGAAGCTAAACAGAGGAAAGAATTGTTCGAATTTTAGTGCGGTGAGCCTAGTGACGATATAACTTGTTGAAATTATATGAAATT
>JAFDFZ010000284.1 GCA_019309565.1 Deltaproteobacteria bacterium | reverse complement strand
ATCAATATACCTCCCCAAAAACGCGATATGGGCATGGTTTTTCAGTCCTATGCGGTATGGCCCCACATGACGGTATTTGATAACATTGCATTCCCGTTGAGGATTCGAAAAGCTCCCCGAAGCGAGATCGACGAGCGCGTGGAAAGGGCAATGGAGATGGTGGGTATCGGCGAGCTTAAAGACCGGCTTCCCAGTGCCATAAGCGGAGGCCAGCAGCAGAGGGTTGCCTTTGCACGGGCCATCGTGTACGATCCCGCTGTGCTGCTGCTGGATGAGCCGCTGAGCAATCTGGATGCCAAGCTAAGAGAGCGCATGCGGTTTGAGATCCTGGAGCTTCAGCGCAAAATAGGAATCACCACCATCTATGTGACCCACGATCAGGAAGAAGCCATGGTTTTGAGCGATGAAGTGCTGGTGATGGACCTTGGCAGGGTAATCCAGCGGGGAGCGCCGGAGGAAATCTACTTCAACCCGAAAAACGAATTCGTCGCCGACTTTATCGGAAAGATCAACTTTCTTCGGGGAGTAGTTCAGCGGTGGGAAGACGGACTGTCGGTCATCCGAATTCAGGACGAGGGCTTCGAGGACGAGATCCGCACCACAGACACCGACTTTACGCCGGGAACAGAGGTGCTCGCCTCAATTCGACCCGAAAACATTCTGCTGTCCACCACCCGGCCCGATGAACCGGTAAACGTCTGGAAAGCTCGGCTTGAAAGGAAAAACTTCCTGGGAGGACTTTTCGATATGGTGGTAACCGTGTCCGGCAAAGAGTTTCGTTGCCGAAGCCCTTTTGTGCTGGATGCAAAGACAGGCGCTGAGCTCTATATCCAGATCAAGCCCAAAGATGTATTGTTGATCTCAAGAGACGAAGAGCCGGTCGCTTGAACCGAAACAGCGAGCCCTGTTGAATTGCGCTTTTTACACCCCTTCGGGGGCTGCAGGGTCTTCAAAGTACGGATATGCCCACGGCAGCGGCTGTCCGGAAGTATTGACCGCCTGCGTTCGCTCAAACTCCACATGTGAAAAACTACCAAAAACGAAGTTGACCTCTCACGCATCTACGGTATCATGGTAAATGGGGGAAGAAACACCGCTATGGTTCGCAATGCCCTTGAGCAATCCTGATCAGAACAGAGCGGGCTGTGCATATAGTAAGGGAATTTGACCTGTTTTAAAATGGAAGAGCGAAGCGACACCTTAACTTTAGACACTTTAGGCGCTTAGGGACATCATATCGACAATTTGTTGTCGTTATCGAATAACATGCTGTGTTCGAAAAATAGTGAACTAATAAAGTTAAGGAATTTGGTCTATTTTTAAAATGAAAGAGCGAAGCGATACCTTAACTTTAGGCACTTTAGGCACTTTAGATCACTTACAACTGGGTTCTTATTTCAACTGCCCCAAAGGGGCCACTTTTTCCGAGCAAACTCTCGGGAAAAGCATAGATCACTTGCACTTACTTTATTGTGATATGGGAGATTTGTTTTTAGCGTTTATTTGTGTAATATATATTGGCTTAAAAGAAGGAGGTACACAGCGTTGAATGCTTTGGAGAAAATACTGGCAAGGGCTTCCGGTAAAAGGGCTTCCGGTAAAAAGGCGGTTTCAGCCGGTGAGATCGTAGATGCTGCGGTTGATAGAATCATGATCACCGAACGGCAGGCTCCCAGGGTGATCGATAACCTTCAGAGCCTGGGTGTTGAACGTATTCGAATGCCCAAAGAGAAGGTTGTTATAATATTTGATCATGAAGTGCCGCCATCTAAAATTACTTCAGCCAATGCTCAAAAGCGGGTTCGTGATTTCTTCTTACAGCAGGTAACCCTTTATGACATGAATGCGGGTGTCTGCCACCAGGTGTTATCCGAGAAAGGGCATGTGGCGCCGGGTATGTTGATAGTGGGTGCCGACTCTCACACCGTAACCAACGGCGCTTTCGGCGCGTTTTCCACCGGAATAGGGCTTACCGAAGCCACCGGGGTTTTGTTGACCGGAAAGATCTGGCTTAAGGTCCCGCCGGTTATCGCCATAGAAATGCAGGGAGCCTTACCAGCACGTGTTACTGCCAAAGATGCCATACTTTATTTGATCGGCCGTCTTGGTTCAGACGGAGCGCAATACAGGGGCATTGAATTTCGAGGCTCCGGTGCAAGTAGTTTGACGCTGGCAGGCAGGATGGTTATGGCGAATATGTCGGTTGAAGCTGGAGCCAAGGCAGGTTTTTTTGCTGCCGACCAGGTTGTGTTATCTTATCTGAAGCCCCGGTTAAAGGAGCCCTCTTTACCGGTTTTAAGCGATCCGGAGGCTTCGTATGAAACCGTTATCGAACTGGATCTATCAGAGCTTACCCCCCAGGTGGCATGCCCTCATGCTGTAGATGATGTTATATCTGTAACGGAGGTGGCGGGGCGGAAGATTCACGATGCATTTTTAGGCTCCTGTACCAACGGGAGGCTTGAGGATCTTAAGATCGCAGCGGAAATCCTTGGCGGTAAACGAATCGATCCCGGGGTTAGAATGGTGGTGGTGCCTGCTTCGATGGAAACATATCTTTCGGCTATCAGAAACGGGGTGATCGAAACGCTGGTGAACGCAGGTGCTGTTGTGCTGAACCCCAATTGTGCTTCCTGTGCTTCCATGCATCTTGACCTTCTGGCAGACGGCGAGGTGACAACAGAAATTTCCGGGGCCGCAGGGGCAGCCGTAAATCAGAAGTATACCTGGCTTCACCGGCAACCGTCGCTGCCTCAGCGCTTGCCGGATGCATTGCAGATCCCAGAGAATTCTGAAGAGGAGGTAATCATCTCATGGTGATAAAAGGACGTGCATGGGTGTTCGGAGATGATGTCAGCACCGATGATATCGCTCCCAGTGTGTATCTCACCCAGTATCTTCCCCCGGAGAGGCTTAAAGAGATTGCAATGGAAGGAATAGAACCGAATTTCTACAAAAAATTCAAGGCAGGGGATCTCATGGTTGCAGGGGCAAATTTCGGATGTGGATCCTCAAGAGAAGAAGCGCCCATGGCATTAAAGACGCTGGGTGTAGCAGCGGTTATTGCCGAGTCGTTCGGAAGAATATTCTACCGAAACGCCATCAATGTGGGACTTGCGGCTGTGGCCTGTCCGGGTATTTCAGAACAGGTAAAAACCGGTGACAGCATCACGGTTAACATTGAAACCGGAGAGGTGGTCATCGAAAAAACGGGTATGCGGCTTAAAGGAGAAGAAAAGCCTCAATTTCTGCTGGATATTCTTCGAAAAGGGGGGCTTTTGGAACATCTGCGCCAGACGGTTCTATAAGGGCCAATAAATCACTTAGAAGAGGTATGCCATGACATCTTCAAGAAACAAACGATTGCGCGAGTTGCTGTCAAGAGA
>JAFDFZ010000155.1 GCA_019309565.1 Deltaproteobacteria bacterium | reverse complement strand
CAGGCCATTTTACTATGTGATTTATGCAACTACGGGGTAAAGTTAAGGAATTTGATCTATTTTTAAAATGAAAGAGCGAAGCGATACCTTAACTTTAGGCACTTTAGATCACTTACAACTGGTTTTTTATTTCAACTGCCCTTAAAAGGACCACTGGTTCCGATATTAGTCTCGGTATCCTTATTTTATCCAGTATCAAGCATCAAGTATCCAGCATCTTGCCTCTTACGGCGCAAACACCAATTTTAAGATCTTCGAATTTCGGCTCCCCGAAAAATCGGGATTCACCCCTTGTTGGGTCGTAGCTTACAGCGAAGCCCAATTACCCCAACTGGCTTGTCCGGGTTGTGTATGAACTATATCAGGCTGATACCGATTTTCGTTCTGCAGGCCTCACAATTCTCACTGATCTCTACTAAAAATCGCTCTTCCCAGTTGCAGATGCGTTCCACCAGAGCCTTGACGATTTTAGGCATCTGCTCCGGAAATTGTTCCATGGCTTTTGAAAACTTATCTCTAGTCAAAACCAGGCAGGCTGTATCTGATATTGCCTGAAGCGAAAAAAACCGCTGTATGTTTCCAACCAGTGCCATCCCCCCTAAGAACGCCTCTTTGCCATATTCACGCACAACCCGCTCCATCCCGTTTTTTGAATGTATCAGCCGGGTTTTACCTGAAAGAATGTAAAATGCCTGTCCATCATCATCGCCCTGGGAGAAGAGATAATCCCCTGCTTTGTATATCTCCCTTGAGCATAAGTAGGCCAGCAGCTTGAGTAGCTCAAGCGGCAGCGCCGAAAAAAAATAAGTCTCTCTTAAAATATCCAGGTTTTCCTGAAATTCGCAGGTTAAACAAACCTCACTTTTTCCCTCCGACGAGTTCATAAAGCATTCCTTTCTTTGCCATCAGTTCCTTATACGTTCCAAATTCCCCGACCTTCCCTGCCCTCATGACTGCGATTTTGTCATATTCCTTAATGATATCCAGGCGATGGACAACAGCGATCAGCGTGCTCTTTCCCTTCCACTGAGTGGTGAGCAGGTTCTGAATTCTGGCCTGTGACTTGTTGTCAAGGGCGGAGGTGGCTTCATCCATAATCAATATTCTAGGATTTTTTAAAAATGCCCTTGCAATGGCAAGCTTCTGGCGCTGGCCTCCTGAAAGTCTGTCTCCTTTACTTCCCACCTGAAACTTCATACCAATTTCAACAATCGTTTCCAGCAGATCCGCTTCAATCAGAAGCTGCACGATGCTCTGGTTGATCTTTTCCTGGGCCTTCTGGCTGTCTGTTTTCATTTTACCAAAGAAGATGTTGTTTAAGATGGTCTGTGAATAAATATATTCATCAAGATGGTAGAAAGTAAAGGCATCTGGATCTTTTGCCGAAATCTGCTCCCTGAAGAGGGCTCTTCCTTCAAGTATAAGCCTTTCGATCATTTCGGACATCCCTACCATCTTATGCCTGCCCGGTGTATACCGCAGAGCGATTGCAAGAAGCCTATCCCGGTCCTGTTCGGAGAGTTGATGCAACCGCTGTTTCTTTATACGCTCCACGATTGCCTTGTAGTCATCCAGCTCAGCCGGAGCAATGGGGCTCTGTTCGAAAAGAACATCGTCGATCTGAAGATTTCCCAGGATATCGACTGTTTGTCTTGAAAGCTCGGCCCCCAGACTGAGCAAGGGCCGGGTAAGATCGGCGTTGCTTAAAAATCTGAGAAATTCATCGTTCTTTAAAATCCGATCTTCTTTAAACTCATCTCGGTTGGAGCTTCCAAACATCAAATTTTCAACCACACTCGAATAATACAGGTATTTGTTTTGATCGTAAAACTCCACATAATCCGCAAGGGATTTGCCAAATTCCCGCTGAAAGTTTTTACGCACCTGGATAATCCTGGAAACCAGATTCTCATGCCCGTTACGGGATAGAACAGTGTTCATCCCAAATCGCAAAACATCCAGGAAAATACCTGTCTGCTGCAAAACCGCGATGATATCATCCAGGGAGGGAAGGGAATTTGATGCTCCTTTGCCATCATTGCTCTCCTGCCTGGCAATACACGAATAGAGCAAATTTTCTTCGATGGTCCCATCAAAAATAAAGGGTGCCTGGGCAACAAATCCGATGTTATTGATCATATCCAGTTTGGTAAGCTCGGACACCTCATGCTCTCCGATATACAGATGACCATCGGTATATTTATAAAGCTGCCCTATGCACAACGCCAGCGTGCTTTTCCCGCTGCCGGAGAAACCCACCAGTGCCAGGTGTTCACCCGGTTTAAGTGAAATATTGATGTCCTTTAACAGCGCAATACCGGTTTCTGTGGCAAAGGATAAATCTTTTGCTTCGATCCTGCCGTCGAGCCCATAAGGTTCTCGTCCTTCAGGTACCAGCGCATGCTCTGGAAACGTATCATAATATTCCATGGTTCGTTTGTAAGTTACCGAAGCGTCCTGGTATACCTGATAAAATTCGATGAGTTCCCTCCATGGGGTATAGAGCTTTTCCTGGGCTGATAAAAACGCCACCAGTGCACCCAGTTCCAATCTGCCCTGCATGGCCAGATACCCGCCAAGAACGAAAATGAGAAACGGGCTCATGTTGTTGAAAAAATTATTGAGCACCTTAACGGCATGTCGATATAGGGTCCAGGTGACACGGATTCTGTAAAGTTGATCCACAATCCGGTTGAATTTCTTGCTTTCGATTGCATATGATCCGTTTCCATGAATCTCATGAATACCGCTGATGGATTCCGCAATCTTGCTGGAAAGAGTCCGTGTGGTATCAACCCGCCGTTTGTTGGCCCGATTGGCTCGCTTTTGAACCAGCGGCAGCAGGAACATAACCACCGGGTATATGGCCAGAGAAACCAGTCCCAGCAGCCAGTTTAACCAGATGAGATATCCGGCAAAGGCAAGCAGGGTTAAGATGTTGGTCACAGGAACAGCAAGGGCCATCCCGACAAAGGTGCCAGAGGTGGCAAGTTCAGAGACAACGGAGGAAACCACCATGCCTGGTTGGGTTTTGCGGAAAAAGTTCAAGGGCAGTGTGATAATGTGGTTATACAAGGATTTTCTCATTGCGGCCAATGCCCGCTGTCCGATGATGGTCTCGATGTAGTTAATCAGAAATTTCAGACCCTGGGAGGAGATCACCGCGGCCAGATAGATTCCACAGTAGTAAAACAACAGATCAATCTTTCTTAAGAATATGGCTTCATTGATGATCCGTTTCTGCATTTCCAGCGGAATCACCCGCGTCGCCACGGTAATCATGATAATGAAGACAAGAAGAAACTGAAGCTTCAGGTTTCCATCGAATACCCATGAAAAGAGCGATCTTTTTACGATAGGAACGTCACTTTTCTTCATGCCGATAATCCCTTCACAATAGACAGTTATCACACATTGTGAGATTCGAGCTTAAGGACTTGCACCTTTTGAGTTGTTTTGAAAAAACAGAGCACACTATACACTATTTTACATTGACTCATAAAACCGTTTCTTTAGCAAGGCTAAATAATCGAAGGAACAGGGCATACAGGCTTTTTAGTTCACACGGAATTGCCGCTCTTTCCTTGCGAAGTTAGCAGCAATAGTAGTATGATACTATCGAAAAGATCATTTACATGAATGTTTGCCTGACAACAGGGGGGATTGTATGAAATTTCGATGGAAACTACTATTGTTACTTTTAACCATTGCCATCGTGCCGATTTTGATGGGCCGAACGTTTGGGGTCCACACGGTACGCAAGCTTGGTGCTGAGCTTGTGTCGCAATCCCGCGGCCAGCTAGTAAAAAATATGGAAAATAGAATGCAGATTCTTGTGGACAGTTATTCCGCGGTGTTGCAAAGAGGTCGGGAGCAGATCGAGATGGCATTGATATTACAGGCAAGGGAAGTTGAACTGGCACTGGCCGGGGAAGAAGTGCAGGTGCCGGAATACATCTATTTTGCTCACGATTTTAACAAGGGCACAAACTTGCCTCCGGATACCGTTCATTCATCGTTTCATTTTAGAACCCGGCCCGATAACAAGATGGAACTGCTTCGGGTCTCTTATTCCTACCAGGTTTTCAAATTGGCACCAGGGGTGGCCACAGAAGACGCTCGCAAAGATATCGCTCGGCTCTCCCGGTTGACCCCCGTTTATCGAACCTTATCCGGAAGACTCAAAGAGTTTGTCTTGTGGTACCAGACCAGCCTCGAAAACGGGTTACATGGTGCCTATCCCGGTCACAATGCGATTCCAAGAAAGCTGGATGCAAGAACCCAGCCATGGTACCGGCAGGCTTTTGAAAGGGCGGTTCCATGGTCCGATCCCTATGTGGATCCGGAAACACGCCAGATTGTTGTGGCCGCCGTCATGCCGGTAAAGCGTCCGAACGGAGAAGTTGCCGGGGTTACCTCGCTGGTGCTGTCCATCAGTCGCCTTTTAAGCCGAAGGATACTCTTTCAAAACATCCCGCCGGCCACCAAATCTTTCATGTGCTACCTGGGTAAGGATTCCGAGACCAACAGGATCGGTGCCCGCATATTCGCCCGTAAGGAGCATTCCGATCTCACCCACAGGAGCTGGCGGGCTCAACTTAAAAGCGAATGGTTGAGCAGTGACGACGCTGAAGAATTTCAAACCATGTTAAAGGACATTGAAACCGCTTCCAGCAATACCCGCAGAATGCCTTACAAGGGGCGTGACAGCCTCTGGGCGCTCGGTCCCACTGCCGGAGGAGCCTTTCTGGTGTTGATTACGCCCTATGAGGAAATCTTAAAACCCGCGCTTCAATCCAGCCGATACATCTCAGGAAACATCGATGCGCTGGTCTCCGCTGTGGGTTATTTCGGTCTCGGTATCATTACCATCGTGATTATACTTGCATTTACCTTTTCACGAACGGTAACCAGATCCATCCGGATATTGAATGAAGGAGTCAAGCAGTTGGCAGCGGGCCATTTCGATACCCGGGTGGAGATCCGCTCTCGAGATGAATTTGGTGAAATGGGGCAGGTATTCAACAGTTTGGGACCTAGACTTAAAGAACTCTATCAGATGCGCCAGGGGCTTGAATTGGCCAGGGAGGTGCAGCAGAATCTTCTTCCGAAGACAAATCCGAAAATTGAAGGACTGGACATAGTGGGAAGCAGTATCTACTGCGAAAAAACCGGTGGAGATTACTACGATTTCCTGACACGGTCTGCAAAGGAAAACAACAGAATTACAGTGATCGTAGGAGACGTGTCGGATCATGGCATTCCCTCGGCCCTGCTTATGACCACTGCCCGGGCGCTGCTTCGGCAGCGTTCATCAGCACCGGGTGCCATCAAGCATGTGGTTACGGATGTGAATCGGCAACTGACAGAGGATATCGAGGAATCCGGACAGTTCATGACTCTTTTCTATTGCGAAATCGACTCAAAGGACAAATGGATCCGATGGGTCCGCGCTGGACACGATCCTGCCATCGTCTATGACCCAGCAACCGGCAGCTTCCGGGTTCTGCTTGGCCGCGGGGTGGCACTTGGAATTTTAAAAGATATTCGCTACGAAGAATACCGGCAAGACATACATTCAGGGCAGATCATTCTGATTGGAACAGACGGCATCTGGGAGGCGCACAATTCAAAGGGAGAAATGTTCGGCAAAGAAAAACTGAGGGATATTATCCGGAATAATGCAGCTGGCAGCGCAAAACAGATGATGAAGGCTATTATCGATTCCCTCCGTGCATACCGAACCCCCCTGCAATGGGAGGATGACATCACGCTGGTAATAGTAAAAGTACTATAATAAAGGAACGTACCATGATGAAACTTGGTATCATCGGTCTTCCCGGATCGGGGAAAACAACCATATTCTCGGCACTGACCCGCCGGAGCATCCATGACTCTGGCAAAGAAAAAGATCTTGTGGCAACCCTGCCCGTGCCCGATGCCCGGGTCGATAGACTCACTGTGCTGTTTAAACCTAAAAAGACGGTGTTTGCCCGGGTAGAATTTTTATTACCAGGAAAACAACAATCTTCCAAACCTTCAAAAGCAGAACAATCTCTTTGGGCACGGATTCGAGAGTGCGATGCGCTTATTCATGTGATTCGAAATTTTTCGCAATCCGGGTTTGGCGAACCCACTGCTTATGAGGATTTCAGTAAACTTCATCAGGATCTGCTTCTGGCAGATCTAATGGTGGTGGAAAAGCGTATTGAACGCCTTGAGCTGGATCACAGGCGGGGGAAAAAGATGGACCTCGCAGAATACGAACTGTTAAAGGAATGCTTAAGGAACCTTGAAAATGAAATTCCGTTAAGAAAGATCAAAGAAATTCTCGAAGCACCCTCTTTGAAAGGCTATTCGCTGATATCCGCAAAGCCGATGCTGCTTCTTTTCAACAATGATGATGAAGTGGAAAATCTTCCAGACATACCCGGTCTGACATCAGAAGAAACCTGCATGGCAATCCGGGGTAAGCTTGAAGCGGAGCTCGCTCAAATGGAGCCGGAGGAGGCAAAGGAATTCCTGGCTGAATTTAATATCCGTTCATCGGCAATGGATCGGGTGATTCAAAAGTCTTTCGAACTTCTTGGGCTCATCTCATTTTTTACTGTGGTACATGGCGAAGTTCGGGCATGGCCGGTTAAAAAGGACACCGCAGCATTGGATGCGGCCGGAGAGGTTCATACGGATATGAAAAGAGGGTTTATCCGTGCGGAGGTTGTATCCTACAGCGATCTGATAGACTCCGGTTCTTATCAGGAGGCAAAGAAACAGGGCATGGTGAGATTGGAAGGAAAGGACTACACAGTGCAGGACGGGGATATCATTAACTTCCGATTCAATATCTAATGAACAGCACCTTCATGAAACCCATGCGCCCCAACCTGACGGACTGTAATGTGTTTCTTCTTGATAATTTCAGCCGTTTCTCTTAAATAATATATCATGGGTTATGTTTTTGATTTCAAAGATTCCCGTGAGTATCAGCAGCTGATGAGCCTGCCTGCTAATCGGGCCACCGCCGACCATGAGTGCCGATTGATGCTGGAGATGCTGAATCCCCTTCCCGGGAATACGATTCTGGATATAGGCTGTGGGCTCGGTTTGAACTTCTCTGCCCTTCTAAGTGAAGGACTTCAGATCACCGGCATCGATCCCTCACCTTACATGCTTGACATTGCGAAAAAAAAAGCCACAAACCGCATCGATCTTCACAGGGGCTATGCGGAAGATCTGCCCTTTGAAGATAATTCTTTCAATTATTCGTGTCTGACTAGCACTCTGGAATTTGTGGAAGATCCACAACGGGCCATTGAAGAAGCCTGCCGGGTTGCAAAGGACAGGATTTTTTTAGGGTTTTTGAACCGCTATGCCATAAACGGCATCCAGTTGCGTGTAAAGGGGGTCTTTACAAAAACCATTTACAATCATGCCCGATTTTTCAGTGTATGGGAACTGAAGCGGCTTGTGCGCTCGCTTATGGGAGATGTTCCCATCTCCTGGCGAACGGCATGTCAATTGCCTCAAACGTTCGGGGGGGTGGCTGAAAAAATAGAGCAAATAAGCGCGGTTCAACGATGCCCTTTTGGGGCTTACGTGGGAATGACCATATCCCTTATGCCCCGATTTCGAACAAAACCGATGCCGCTTGGTTATCGACCCAAGCGAAGAACCGGTGTCGTAACGGGTTAAAGGGAAATTGGAGTAATCATGGAAGCGTATCTTTGGGAAAGCGCAAAAAACAGGACCGTTAAATGCAATCTTTGTAACCATCGCTGCCTTATAAAAGAGGGGCAAAGGGGTATCTGCGGGGTACGGGAAAATCAATCCGGAACGCTTCAAACCCTTGTGTACGGCCGGCTGATCGCTCAAAACGTTGATCCGATTGAAAAAAAGCCCCTGTTTCATTTCATGCCTGGCACACGCTCCTATTCCATTGCAACGGTGGGCTGCAATTTTAAATGCCAGTTTTGCCAGAACGCGGACATTGCCCAGATGCCTTCTGACCGCGATGGTATGATCATGGGAAACCATGTGCCTCCAGAAGATATTGTCGCAGGAGCAAGGAGAACGGGTTGTAAAAGCATCTCATACACTTACACCGAGCCCACAATCTTTTTCGAATACGCGTATGACACCGCAAAACTCGCCCATCAAGAGCGCATTCGCAATGTGTTCGTAACCAATGGATATATGACCCCTGAGGCACTAAAAATGATCAGTCCCTACCTTGATGCGGCAAACGTGGATTTAAAGGC
>JAFDFZ010000048.1 GCA_019309565.1 Deltaproteobacteria bacterium | reverse complement strand
GCCGAAATCGTAGTGGCTCATCCCGAATATGCAGCCATGTTGCGACCCATCTCGGATAGAAAAAAATGCCGGTTTCTGTTGACATCCCAGTTTGCATGTAGGTCAAAGACATTGCTGCCATCCATCGATTTGTACCGACGGGCGATGATCCTCTATACGAGCGGAACCACCGGCAAACCAAAGGGAGTGGTGACGACACACAGCAATATTACCGCTCAAATCACATCTCTTGTAAAAGCCTGGGAATGGACCGCCGAGGATCGAATCCTGGGGGTGCTGCCTCTGCACCATGTTCATGGAATCATCAATATCCTGTCATGCGCACTGTGGTCCGGGGCCACCTGTGAGTTGTTGGCGAAGTTTGATGCCAGCGCCGTGTGGGAACGATTTGTTCAGAATGACTATACGCTTTTTATGGCCGTCCCCACAGTATATGTTCGACTGATCTCAGCATGGGAAGAGGCTTCGGAGCGGGAAAAGGAGGCAATGAGCAGGGCATGCTCGAAATTTCGCCTTATGGTGTCCGGCTCTGCGGCTCTGCCCGTATCTGTATTCGAAAAATGGAAGGCCATTACCGGCCAGGTTTTTTTGGAACGATATGGAATGACCGAGATCGGTATGGGCCTCTCCAATCCGGTTCATGGCGAAAGAAGGCCGGGATACGTCGGGGTGCCGCTGCCGGGAGTCCGCTTAAGGCTTGTAGATGAAAAGAGAAAGGAGATCCACCAGGAAGGGGTTCCGGGAGAGATTCAGGTACAGGGCCAAAATGTTTTCCTTGAGTACTGGCGCAGACCCGAAGAAACCAAAAGAGCCTTTCATAATGGGTGGTTCAACACAGGGGATATTGCTGTGGTAGAAAACGGGTATTACAGGATTCTTGGCCGAAATTCTGTTGATATCATCAAGACCGGAGGATATAAGGTCTCGGCCCTTGAAATTGAAGAGGTGCTGCGAACCCATAAGAAGATTCGGGAATGTGCGGTTGTTGGAGTGGAAGATCCGCAGTGGGGAGAGCGAGTCTGTGCAGCGGTGGTGCTGAGGGCACCTGCTTCTTTAACCCTGAAAGATCTTCGAAGCTGGGCCAAAAAACAAATTGCACCGTATAAAGTCCCCAGCCGGCTGCTGATCTTAGAAGAGCTGCCCCGAAATGCCATGGGCAAAGTAACCAAGCCGGCGGTAAAGAAATTGTTCGGCCGGCATCTGCAAAAGTGACAGGAGTTAAATCGAAGCAATGGGTTTAACTCTGTATATGGTTTAATGGTTTACAGGCCTGAAAATAGAGCGCCTTGATTTCTTCAATTCTTCAAAAACCGTCTCAATCTTTTTGGAAGGGGAGGATGGATATGAACGGTGAACAGATCGACGACAAACAGCGGCTTGATGAACTTGCAAAGGAATTTCGATGGGTCATAACCGACACCATCTGCAGGGCGGGCTCCGGTCACCTGGGAGGCTCTCTGAGTCTGGTTGAAACGATCATCACTCTTTACTTCAGAATCATGAACCTCAACCCGCAAGATCCCCGCTGGGAGGAGCGGGATCGCTTTATTCTTTCAAAGGGCCATGCCGGGCCTGTGCTCTACTCTGCTCTTGCCTACAGGGGATTTTTTCCGAAAAACTGGCTGCCCACCTTAAACAAAAACGGCACCCGGCTGCCAAGCCATGTCGATCAGGTAAAAACACCGGGTGTTGATATGACAGCCGGCTCCCTGGGGCAAGGGCTTTCATGTGCGGTAGGGATGGCGCTGGCCGGTAAATTGAAAAACAAAAAGTATCGTGTGTTTTGTGTGGTCGGAGATGGGGAATCTCAGGAGGGTCAGATATGGGAAGCCGCGATGTTCGCTGCCCAGCACAAACTGGACAACCTTGTGGCAATAACCGATTACAACAAGATGCAGATCGACGGCACCCTTGAGGAGGTGATCTCCCTTGAGCCCATCGTGGAAAAATGGCGAGCCTTCGGATGGGAAGTGTTTGAGATGAACGGCCATGACTGGGATGACATACATGAAACCATCCGAAAAGCCATGGATGTCAAGGAAAAACCTGCCATGATTATTGCCCATACCGTCAAGGCAAAGGGCAATGTATGCTTCGAAGGCCAGGTATCCTGCCACCACATTAAAGTGCCTGATGAAGATGAATATCGGCGGGTACTTGAAGGTGTATGTTATTTCCAGGAGCTGAGACTTCCATATGAATCCAAGGAAAAGGAGCCGCAGAATGAATCTTCATGAAAAAGAACTCAGGGAAGTTTATGCCGATACGCTGATAGAGTTGATGGAAAAAAATCCGCGTGTCTTATGTCTGGAAGCGGATCTGGGCAAGGCTAACGGCACGGTTCCAAGGCTGCCGGATGCTTTCCCGAACCGGTTTTTTGACACGGGTGTTGCGGAAGCAAACATGGTTGGTATTGCGGCCGGCCTGGCCAACGAGGGGATGATTCCCTTTTGTGCAAGTTTTACATGTTTTGCATCCCGCCGGGTTTACGATCAGCTCACCATTTCAGTGGCCTATGCAAACAATCCGGTCAAAATCATCGGAACAGCCCCGGGGGTGACCGCCACATACAACGGAGCTACGCATATGTGTTTTCAGGACATGGCAATCATCCGATCCATGCCGAACATGCATGTCTACGCACCTGCTGACGCTTACGAACTGCGCTCTGTTATCCGGTACATGGCCTCAACCCCACGGCCCATCTATATGCAGCTTATTCGAGAAAAAATGCCGAAAATTTTCGACGAGGACTATGTCTTTGATCCTTTAAGGGCGAGGGTATTAACCGAGGGAGAAGATGTAACCCTTGTTACAACCGGACTTACCACGAAAATCGCTCTTGATGCCTCAGAGACCCTCAAAAAAGAGGGAATCCGGGCGGAGCACCTCCACTACCCCTCGGTAAAGCCTTTTGATGCAGATACCCTGGTTGGTTCCGTGATGAAGACCGGAGCGGCCGTTACGGTTGAAAATCAGAATGTGATCGGAGGGCTTGGCAGTGCCGTCTGCGAAGTGCTTTCCGAGCGCCATCCCGTGAAAGTCAAACGGTTGGGTGTGCAGGATCGATTCGGAGAGGTGGGTTCATTGGATTATCTTATCGAAACCATGGGTATCGGTGTAAAAGACATAGTGGAAGCCTGTAAGGAAATGAAGCATAGCAGGTGAACCGAAACAGCGCTCGCTAACCATGCAGCTTGTTGAAACGAATTGGGCTTCACCATAGGCTACGGCGCCAAAAAGGTGTAAATACCGTTTAAGCAGAGCTGCAGGGTCTTCACCGCTGTCGCGTACCATGAAAGGATCGGATTGTTTTTTAAACCTGAATTCCATAAACCAGATATAACGAAAGGGTTTCTGACAGTCTAAAAGGAGGGGGGCCATGAGCAGTCGAAAAATGACCGGTGCAAGGTTTATTGCAGAAACTTTAAAGGGTTACGGGGTAACCCATGTGTTTTTTGTCCCGGCGATCTTAAGGCAAACCCTTGTTGAGATGGAAACGGTTGGGATTCATCGAGTTTTGACTCACACAGAGAAGGCAGCGGCCTATATGGCAGACGGCTATGCAAGGGCAAGCCGAAAACCGGGAATTTGCATGGCCCAGTCTGTAGGCGCCGCAAACCTGGCGGCAGGCCTTCAGGATGCGTATCTCGGCCTTTCGCCGGTTATTGCATTCACCGGGCGAAAAGCGCCTGTGGCAAGGTATCGGCATGCCTATCAGGAGATCATTCATCGTCCCCTTTTCGAACCTGTTACAAAGTTCAATGCAGAGGTCGACAGCATAGACCAGCTCCCGTTTTTGCTGAGACAGGCCTTTCGGGAAGCAACATCGGCCGCACCAGGACCGGTGCATCTGGATACCGATGGTTATCAGGGAGATATCACCGAAGCATCGGAGCTGACATCGGAAATAGTGGTGGAGAGCAATTTTGCACGATATCCCTCAAATCGCCCCTTAGCCGAGCCGGAGACGGTCAAAGAGGCTGTTAAGCTTCTTGGGAAAGCCAAAAGACCGGTAATTGTGGCAGGCGGGGGTGCCACCGCTTCCGGTGCAGGAGAAGAGATCGTAAAACTTGCCGAGATGCTGTCCATCCCGGTGGCCACTTCTCTTAATGGCAAGGGAAGCATTTTGGAAGATCATCCACTGAGCATAGGCGTTGTCGGCACCTATTCCCGCTGGTGCGCCAATCGGGTCGTATCTGAAGCAGATCTTGTGCTGTTTATCGGAAGCCATACGGGAGATCAGGTCACAAACAACTGGACGATACCCGGGACCGGCACACCGATCATTCAAATCGATATCGATCCGTGTGAGCCGGGAAGGAGCTATCCCGGTTGCGTTGCGCTTATGGGAGATGCCAAGAAAACGGTTCATGAACTTATCAGACATGCGGGGGCTCAGCAAAACAGAGATGAATGGATACAGCATGCCCGGGGGCTGGTTGAAGAATGGCGCGTGCAAATAAAACCTCTTTATTGCTCTGATGCCACCCCGATACGTCCGGAAAGGCTTTGTAAGGAAATTGGCGAATGGCTCCCACCGGATGCCATCCTGGTTGTAGACACCGGATACTCCGGTATATGGACGGGCACTCTGATTGAATTAAAGCATCCTTATCAGCGCTATATCCGGGCTGCCGGCTCTTTAGGCTGGGCATTTCCGGCATCCCTGGGGGCAAAATGCGGCGCCCCCGAAAGACCGGTAATCTGTTTTACCGGAGACGGTGGATTCTGGTATCATTTAAGTGAGCTTGAAACCGCCGTTCGTTGCTCAATCCGTACCGTGACCATCGTCAACAATAATGACAGCCTTGGCCAGTGCTTGAAGGGAGTCGATCTGGCTTACGGAGACAGGCCCGGAAACAAGGACGAGCTGTTTTGCTTCGGTTCGGTGAGTTTTGCCAGGATAGCAGAAGAAATGGGATGCTGCGGTATTCGAGTGACTCAGCCCGATCAGATCGCCGGCGCGCTTCGGGATGCCCAGTGCGCTGACAGACCGGTGGTGGTTGAGGTCGTTACCGATCCGCAGGCAAAAGCCCCTGAGCCGTGGACGCCTCAATGAGTTTGTACTTATAAAATTCCCTTACCCCCTCATTAATTTGGCTTTTGGACCGATGACGATTTTATGACAATTTAAGAAAGGAGGTGGTGCACACAGGTGAAAGGATTGTCTGTTGGAGCTTTTTTCTTCAAATCAGATCATTTTAAGAAGGAGGGAATAAAAATGAATTGTCGGAAATTGATGAAAACCACAGCAAGACTTATCTGCGTATGTCTTTTTCTATTTATCCTGGTGTTGTCATTTGGTGGATTTCAACAGGCGTTTGCTGAGGAGAAGTTCGAAGACACCCTGGATAGAATAAAAAGAACGGGAGTTTTTAACCTGGGAGTGCGGGAAGCCACCTACCCTTATGGTTATGTGGATGCCAACAATAATTATGTTGGCTTTTCCACCGATATTGCTCGCAAGGTGCATGAGCGGCTTGAGAAGGAATTGAAAAGGAGCATCAAGCTAAATTATGTGGTGGTTACCGGCCGGACACGGATTCCGTTGTTGTTAAACAGGCGCATAGACCTTGAAGCCGGTGCAACCGTGATAACAAAAGGGCGGACAAAGGTTGTGGATTTTTCAGTTCCCTTTTTCACCACTGCAACTATGATCGTTGTGCCCAAGGAGAGCCCGATACGGAAATTACAGGATCTTGCCGGAAAACGCGTCGGAATTCCCTCAGGAGGTCTTGAAGAAAGAATGTACCGCTCTTTCAATGATTCGGGGCGCATCAATCCGTCTGTAAAAACCATTGGATATGAGGACCACCCCGAAGGATTCCAGGCCTTGATTACCGGTGCGATAGATGCGTACAGCAGTGACGGCCCCATTCTGTATGCCATGAGACAGAAAGCATCGGATCCAGGGAAATGGAGAATTTTCGACCCCAAGGTCAATGTGTTCCTGCAGGCCTTTCCGATGCGGGAGCAGAGTTCCAAGTTCAAAAATATAGTCGATCATACCATTGTTGAACTTTTTGAAAGCGGAAAATGGCAGGAGCTGTTCAACAAGTACTTTGGTCCACAGAGCAAATCACCCTATGCAATGACCGAGGGGCTTAAGTTTCTGAAAATAATGAATTCCTGGCCGCAATAGTTGTCGGTCAAAACCCCTCATAACATTGTATTTACTGCCGTGGCAGGGCGTGTTGACAAACAGGCGGAACATAACCAACGGAGGTTGGTTTCACTTGGTAACAGGTACAAAACACTTCCGTAATGATAAAGGAGAGAGATAACCGTGGGATACGAGCTGGATTGGTCTATTCTTTGGCAGTTGCCATATAGAACGTGGATCTTGGAGGGAATATCCTTAACAATTGTAATTTCTCTGGTTTCATGGGTATTTGCTCTGATCATCGGAATCTTGATCGGTCTTATGAGGGAATCTCCCCTCAGGATAATTCGGCTGCTTTCAACTGCATACGTTGAAATTCATCGAAACATTCCGCTTCTGGTCCAGCTTTTTTTCGGCTATTTTGCACTGCCCATGCTCTTGCCGATCGGCATCCGGCGTTCGCTGTACGATATCGGTTGGGAGATGGGCAGTGCCGTTCTGGTGTTATCGCTCTATACTTCCGCCAAGGTTGCAGAGCACGTTCGTGCGGGTCTGAAAACTGTGAGCAACCTGGTAAAGTCAGGCGCCCTTGCCACCGGTCTTTCATGGTGGCAGACTCAGATTTACGTGGTTGGCCCGCTTCTGCTCAGGGTGATCGTTCCGAGCCTCACCACCGAGTTTCTTACCATATTCAAGGGATCTTCTCTTGCCATGACCGTAGGTGTTGTGGAAACAACCTATGTCACACAACGGCTGGGGTTTCAGACATTTCGCTGGATTGAGGCCAATACGGTCGGCACTCTGGTCTATCTCGGATGTGCCTGGGCGATAGCGCTTTTTATGGGGGCGATCGAATCGCGGACACGGATTCCCGGCCTGCTTCAGCGAGGAGAAACGGGCTAGTGACACTATTATATGAAAGCATAGGGCTGCTTTTCCATGGATTGAAATATAATATTCTTCTTACCTCATTGGCCGTTCTTATCGCACTGCCCATTTCATGCTTGTTTGCTGTTGCGCGGATGTCCAGGTTTCATTTAATCTATTACCCCGCAACCCTTTACATAAATATTTTACGGAGCAGTCCTCTTCTCATGGTCCTTTTCTGGGTATATTATACGATCCCCATGCTGATCGGACGAGAAATCCACGTTTTTTATGCTGCTCTTGCTGCAATCGCGGCATTTGAGGTCGCCTATTTCGCTGAATTTATTAGAAGCGGCATCCAATCCATCTCCGTAACACAACGCAGGGCAGGACTGGCAACAGGTTTGAGTTCACGGCAAGTCACCCTTTATATCATTTTACCACAGGCGTTACGGAAAATGCTTCCGTCATTACTCACCCAGAGTATCATCGCCTTTCAGGACTCCACACTTGCAAGCGTGATCGGGGTAAGAGAAATTTTCCAGACCACAAAAATCATCAACAGCCGGGAAATGAAACCGGTTTTGTTATATTTATTTCTTGCAATTGTCTATTTTATTATGTGTTATTCTCTGAGTCGATTGGTTAGAGGCATTGAAAAAAGAACTGGAAGCCGCATTTCAGATTAAATGCCGAATAACTGTTCTCAAGTTTCGCACCCTTAAATACGTTGTAAAGCCTTATCAATGATGGTGTCGAATGAAATTTTTGGAAGGCAAAATACAGTTTATCATCCTTCGATGACGGCACAATGGGGGTCAACAAAGCGCTTAAATAAGAGGTATCAAGATCTTGCACTACTTAGCAACATTTCCCTTGTGCCTTTGTTCGATGTTTCCGATTGGGTGCAGCCTAAGAGCTTCGGTGTAATTATTTTGCCTTTTAAAATTTTATTCGACTTAAGATCTATTTACAATTTTACGGTAAAATAGGGTGCGAAACTTGAGTAACTGTTTTTATAGGAGGTGAGGCGGATGAATAAAGCATTGAAAAAATCGGGAAGTATTACCGAAAGGATTGTTCATTTTCTAAAACATCTTTCGTTTGATGAATTGCCTGCGGATGTGGTTTCACAGGCCAAACTGGTTGTTCTGGACACCCTCGGGGCAATGCTTGCGGCAACGAAACCAAAGTATTCCGCAGGCAGGATACTTGCCGAGCTGGTTCGAGATCTTGGGGGCAGCCAGGAATCAACCATTATAGGGCAGAATTTCAAATCTTCCTGCTTAAACGCAACCCTTGTCAATGGAACACTGGGTTACTATTGCGATATCGAGACCCATCATCCCGAGGCAGTGGTTCACCCCGCGGCTACCATCGTTCCAACCTGCCTGGCAATGGGAGAACGGGAAAAGGTGGATGGAAAGCGTTTTCTTATGGCGTTTGTTCTTGGAACCGATATAGACTGTCGTGTGAGCCTGGCTTTAAACCCAAGGGTTTTATACGATCGGGGCTTTCATCCCTCGTCAATAGCCGGAACCATAGGCGCTGCTGCCGCTGCCGGTCGGATCCTGGAGCTTGATTTAAAACAATTTCCCATCGCCCTGGGACTTGCCACACAGCAGACTTCGGGATTGCTGGCATGGAAAGAGGATTTCACGGAAAACTCCCGTCCTTTTAACCACAGTATAGCGGCCAGGGGCGGCGTGACATCCGCTCTTTTGGCCAAAAGAGGCTTTGGGGGCCCTGCGGATATATTCGAGGGAATATACGACATTTTCAGAGCCTATTCAAAGGAAGATGAGTGCGATCCTGAACAATTGACTCGGGATCTTGGAGTCAAGTTTTCCATCCTGGAACTTGCATTCAAAAAATATTCCTGCTGTGCTTTTTTGCATCCGGGGCTGGACGCGCTTTTTAAAATCATGGAAGATCACGGGCTTAAAAGTACAGACATAGAAGGAATTGTACTTCGTTTTGCCAAAAATGGCACTGAACTGATCGATGGTACCGAATTGCGGTCTCATTCGGCACAGTATATTCTTCCGGTCGGTGCGGTTACGGGAAAGGTGACGATCGATGACATTATATATGACCGCCGCAGCGAGCCTGAAATCAACAGGCTGATTGCCCGAACCTGGGTGGTGGGGGATGAAGAACTGGATGCCGGGTATCCGGAGAGATATTCGTCCATTGTGGAGATTACCACCGTGGATGGTACTGTTTTTTCACACCGGGTGGACCATGCTGCAGGTACACCGCAAAACCCCTTCGGTCCCGCCGATATTGAGAAAAAGTTCTATGAACTCTCAGGGGAGATCGTAGATCAAGCCGTAAGCGACAGAATCGTTGAGATGGTTCATCGCATGGAGCAGATTGAGGATATCAACACACTGGGTTCGCTGCTTCAGTTAAAAGAATAAGCTTTTCTGTTGTTTTATCATAGAATAAGCTTAGGGCAAAAAATGAAAAAACAGAGCGAAACCATCATTCAAATTAAAAATTTGGGGCTTCGATATGGAAATTTCGATGCACTAATCGACATAAACGAGGAGGTGCATCGAAAAGATTGTATCGTTATTTGCGGACCCAGCGGCTCAGGAAAAAGCTCACTGCTTCGCTGCATCAACGGTCTTGAAAAGTTCCAGCAAGGTGATGTTATTGTTGACGGTATCAGTGTAAAAAATTGCAAAGACTTCTCTTTGCTTCGTTTAAAGGTTGGAATGGTGTTCCAGCAATTCGCCCTGTACCCTCATATGACGGTTCTAAAAAATATCACCCTTGCGCCGGTGAAAGTGCTGGGAATCTCAAAAGCCCAGGCTGAAAAGAAAGCCAAAGAGGTGCTGGATCGATTTGATGTCATCGATCAGGCCGCAAAGTATCCTGCCGAGCTGTCGGGCGGCCAGCAGCAGCGGGTTGCCATATGCAGGGCTCTGGTATTGGGGCCCGAAGTATTGATGTTTGATGAACCTACCTCTGCTTTGGACCCCGAAATGATCGGAGAGGTTCTGGAGGTTATGTTAGGCCTTGTCAAAGACGGAATGACCATGATCATCGTCACCCATGAAATGAGCTTTGCGCGCCGGGTCGCAAATGAGATCATCTTTATGGAAGCAGGCAGGATTATTGAACGTGGAACGGATGAAAGCTTTTTTGAGAACCCGTCAAATCCCCGAACAAAGGCTTTTTTGGATAAAATCCTTTTATGAGACGAAAGCGGAACCTTGGGTTTCCTTGCGAGAGGTAAAAGATTGAACGAGACGATAAAAGGAGTGTAGAGAAAGTGAAAATAACTAAAATCGAAACAAAGGTCGTTGAAATCCCTGTTAAGAGCCCGTATGTCTTCTCTCATGGAGTATTGAAGGCATTTGCCAATGTTCTGATCTGGGTTTACACAGATGAAGGTGTTGTTGGTATCGGGGAGGCTTCCTTTGTGCCTGGCGGGGGCGTATCGGAAGAGACCCCAGAGAGCACAAAACCAATGATCGATAAATATCTCTCGCCGGTTGTCATCGGAGAAGACCCTTTTGATATCGAGCGAATTCATAAAAAAATGGACGAATGTGTACCAAGGAATTTAATCGCAAAGGCAGGCATCGATCTGGCCCTCTGGGATATAATGGGAAAGGCGCTTGATTTACCGGCATACAAACTGCTCGGGGGTATGTACGAATCCAGGATTCGGGCCACCTATACGCTTAGCATAGATACGGCGGAGAAAATGGCAGAGCAGGCTCTGTTCCGCAAGAACCAGGGCTATCTGACCCTTGTTATCAAAATAGGACGCGATCCCGAACATGACCTGGAAAGACTTAAACTGGTAAGAGATGCGGTGGGGTGGGATATCAATATCCGTCTTGATGCAAATGAAGCCTACACACCTGATCAGGCCATAAGGATCATCCGGAAAATGGAAAAATACGAACCCGAATTCGTGGAAGAACCGGTAAAGCGATGGGACCTCAACGGAATGGCAAGGGTGGCGGCCTCTGTGGATATCCCCATCAGCTCGGATGAAAGCAATACCACCTTAGAGAGTGTCAACAAGATCCTGTGCAAGGAAGCTGCCGATATCATAAATATCAAAATTTCCAAAAACGGAGGGATTTACAGATCCAAGAAAATTGCCGCTCTGGCAGAGTCAGCGGGCATTCCCTACCTTGTGGGGGGAGCGAACACTTACGAGGTGGGCAGGCAGGCCTGCAGGCATTTTGCGGTATCCACAGCCAATGCCCAGCTGGCATCCGAGGGTTGTGCGCCGGCATCACAGTCTAAAATAGACGATGTCACCAAAAAGATCATCACCTACGACGATGTAGGCAGCTTGAATGGTTATGTGACGGTTACTTCCGGCGCTGGATTGGGTGTTGAACCGGATGATGAAAAGATAAAAAAATACAGTGTAACTTAAGGAGGATATTCGAATGTCTGACAGAGCACAATATCATCTTAAACGACGCAAAGATCATGTTCCCCAAGCTCCCTTCAACGTGACCACCGCCTTTATTCGCGAGGCTCGTGGGGCGGTCATGATCGATGTCGATGGACGTGAGCTTATCGATTTTGCAGGTGGGATCGGTGTCAACAACGTAGGGCATTGCAATCCGAAGGTGGTGGAAGCAATCAAGAGACAGGCAGACAAGTACATCCATACCTGTTTTCATGTTGCCATGTACGAAACGTATGTCGATCTGGCGGAAAAACTAAACCAACTGGCTCCAGGGGAGTTTTCCAAGATGACCCTGTTTACCAACAGTGGTGCCGAAGCTGTTGAAAATGCCGTGAAACTGACACGATATGTCAGGAAAAGGCCTGCCATTATCTGCTTTCAAAACGCATTTCACGGCCGCACTTACATGGCCATGAGTCTTACCAGTAAAATTAAACCCTACAAGCTGGGCTTTGAACCCTTCGCACCTGAAATCTACCGCATGCCCTTTGCCTATTGTTATCGCTGCGCGTTTGGCCTTGAATACCCCAATTGCCGGGTGGCCTGTGCGGATTACCTGGAGGAGATTTTCATCGATTATGTATCTGCAGAAGCAACCGCCGCTGTCATTGCAGAACCGATTCAAGGAGAGGGTGGTTTTATTACCCCGCCTCCGGAATATTTCAAGAAACTGCAGGAAATTTGTAAAAAATACGATATTCCGCTCATCATCGATGAGGTTCAGACAGGCTGCGGGCGAACCGGTAAATTCTTTGCGATTGAACACTGGGGCATTGAACCGGATGTGATTACGATGGCAAAAAGCCTGGCGGGCGGAATGCCCCTTGGGGCGGTTATTGGTCGGAAAGATATGATGCAACTGCCGCATGTCGGGGCTCTGGGAAGCACCTTCGGGGGCAATCCCATATCGTGCAGTGCGGCGCTGGCGGTGCTGGAAATACTTTTTGAAGATGGATTGCTTGAGCGGGCCGCAGCGCTGGGAGAAAAAGTATCTTCTTTTTTTCATCAGATGTTTGAACGATACGAGATTATCGGAGAGGTAAGAGGCAAAGGCCCCATGATGGCCATGGAGCTGGTAGAGGATCGAAAGACCAAGAAGCCTGCCGCAGAAGAGGCAAAGAAACTGATGCAGAACTGCTTTGAAAAGGGACTTGTCCTGCTTACCTGCGGTAATTACGGCAACGTGATTCGAACCCTTATGCCCCTTGTCATCACAGATGAACAGATGGAGAAGGGATTTTCCATTTTAGACGACTGTCTCAAGCAGATTGTTCGATAGCCTTATTTCCTGCTTAAGGTATTGTTTTTTTTTACCGGGAGGAATCGATGAGGTTTAAAGACCAGGTTGTTTTGATTACAGGTGCTGCCAGGGGGATCGGCTGGGGGATCGCCAAGCGGTTTGCTAAAGAGGGGGCACGGGTTGTGTTGAACGATGTTGAATCGGATCTGCTGGAAGATCGATTCGAAACACTTTCACGTCAGGCTGTGGATGCTCTTAAAGTTTGTGCCGATGTTTCCATCTGGTCTGAGGTCAAGCAGATGATACATACGGTTTTAAAGCGATACGGACAGCTTGACGTGCTGGTTAACAATGCAGTTGTCTTTAATGGATCTACCCCGATTTTGGAGATCCAGGAGGCCGACTGGTGCCGGGTTATGAATGTGAACCTGAACGGAGTTTTCAACTGTGGCAAGGCTGCTGCAACGCATATGGTCGAACGCCGTAAAGGAAGAATAGTCAATATTACCTCTCTTGTGGGCAAGCTGGGACGTGTTGTATTTGGTAGCCCTGGTAAGGCCACATGGGCATCCTATGCAGCCTCCAAAGCAGCCATTATCTCCTTGACGAAATCAATGGCGTTCGAGTGGGCTCCCTATAATATACATGTCAATGCGGTAGCCCCGTCTTACGTTAAAACAGAAAAGACAACCCCCGAGATGGAAAAAGAACTGGCTGTCCTCTATCCGCTTGGAAGAATCGCACAACCGGCAGATGTAGCAAATGCAGTACTGTTTCTTGCCTCCGAGGAGGCCTCGTTTATCACCGGGGAGATACTGGATGTAAACGGCGGAGTGTATATGGATTGACCGTAAATCAAGAAAACCGGATATCTTACACTTAAGGCTTTCTTCGAAGCCATTGCCGAAAAGGGAGTTGATCCTATCGCAAGCGTATAAGTTTTTATTAACGATTTTTATCAAACAGCAAGGAGGATGATATGAGACGACTCACCTTTACAGTCTTGTGTTTGTCAATTGTTGCGGGTTTCTGTTTATATCCTTTCTCGAACCTTCAAGCGGGGAACTGGCCGTCTAAACCCATTATGATAGTAGTTCCCTGGGGGCCAGGAGGCCTTTCCTCGATGCTAGCTCAGCTCATTGGCGATGAAATGGGAAAGATCCTCGGCCAGCGTTTCCTGGTTGTCAACAAACCGGGTGGATCGGGTGCAACGGGGGCTCTTTATGTCAAAAAAGCCAAACCCGACGGCTATACCATCTTACAGGCTTGGATCGCACCATTTGTGATGGTACCCATCCGAAACCCCAAGGTCAAGTATGATCCACTCAAGGACTTTGATTTACTGGCGTACGCAACAGAGAATCCGGTAACCGCGCTTGCTCTTAAGGACAAACCCTATGACACCGTCAGAGAATTTGTTGATTATGTGAAGAAGAACCCCAATCGCATATACAAGTTCGGATGCGGAGGGGCGATGTCGGTTCACTGCATCTTTGGGAATCAGGTATTTCACCAGGCCGGGGTCAAGGTACAGGGCATCTACTATCAGGCTGCTTCCAAATCCCTTCCCGATCTTCTGGGAGGCAATCTGGATTTGACTTTCAGTAACTTTCAAGCCCTGGCGCAGTACGAGAACGTAAAGGCGCTGGGAGTGTTTTCCTCGCAGCGAGTTAAGGAGTTCAAACAGGTTCCGACCATAAAGGAACAAGGGTTCGATGCCCCGGTAACAGCATCCTGGTCCGGTTTTGCAGCACCCAAAGGATTACCCCCAGAGGTGAAAAAAAAGCTGGTTGAAACCCTGCGCACGGTACTCACCGATGAAGCGATCAAGAAGAGAATTTTCGATAACCTTTATCAGTTTGTAACCTATCGCGACCCCGAAGGTTTCAGAAAGATTATCGAACGAGACCTTAAGACAATGAGAGGACCTGTTGAACAGATTATGGAAATGCAAAAAAAGAAAAAATAACCCTTAGCACACAGGGTTGCTAACCCGGGAGGAACGTGCGGAAACGTTCTTTCCGGGTTAGAGTATTTTAGAAAAGGCAAAGAGGAACTGATCTATGACATTTCGAATGCAATCCCTGGATCGCGCCCTGGGTATTTTTCTTATTTTCTTCTCCATATTTATCTATGTATACACATACTCCTTTGATTACCCCAGGGGTGGTGGTATCATGGTCAATATCGCCTTCTTCCCCCGTTTCCTTGCAGCCCTTCTGTTTATTCTCAGCATTCCTCTGGTGGTCAAAAAACCGGATCAAGAAGATGAAAGAATCTCCATTGCCAAAGAGGCTAAGCTCATTTCGATCTATCTTTCCTTCATCGGCTATACGTTGCTGTTAAACACATTGGGGTTTTTGATCGATACGCTTATCTGGGTGGGGTATATGACATGGCTGGTTGGTGAACGGAAAGGTTGGGTGATCTTTATTACCGCTTTTCTGGGCACGGGTGTTGCTTACTTCCTGTTTTGGACCATCCTGGGGGTCCCTTTACCGGAGGGAAATATCATGGCTTTTCTGGGGCTTGTCTAACTGACCGTCATCAGGAGCTGGGCATGCTTGAAACCATACAGACATCCTTGGGGATCGTCCTACAACTTAAGGTTGTTATCATTATCATCCTTTCTACGTTTCTGGGAATTGTCATCGGAGCGGTTCCCGGCATGGGTCCGTTTATCGCAATTGTGATTCTGATTCCCTTTGTTATGAACCTACCACCCGAGGTGGGGTTGATGGCATTAATCGGGATCTATGTCGGCGGTAACTATGGCGGTGGTATTGCCTCGGCTATTTTGGGAATACCTGGAACACCCATGGCCGCTGCTACTCTTTTGGATGCCAACCCAATGGCTGAAAGAGGGCAGGCCGGAAGGGCGATCGGGCTGGTGACAACCGCTTCGGTGTGTGGTGGCTTGATAAGCGCCTTTATTCTAATGATCTTCTCACCGCTTCTGGCTAAGGTGGCACTTATGTTCGGGCCTCCTGAATATACGGTGTTATGCCTTCTCGGGTTGACCACCGTGGCTGCCGTGGCGAGAGGCTCTACAGTAAAGGGGATGATTTCAGCGATCTTCGGGCTTCTGGTGGGTACAGTGGGAACGGATATTTCAACTTCCTTTACCCGCTTCACCTTCGGCATAGATGGTCTTGAGGCCGGTATAGGGCTTTTACCGCTGTTGCTTGGCGTGTTTGCCGTATCAAGAGCACTGTTGATGATAGAAGAGGAGATGATCAGAATCAAACAGTATCCCTCACGGAATCTCATACCGAAATATCCTTCGAGAAAAGAGCTCAGAAGGCTTAAAGGAACCTACTTCCGAAGCTCTCTGATTGGAACGCTAATCGGTGCACTTCCCGGGGCAGGGGCCACCATTGCAGCTTACATCAGTTATGGTGAAGCAAAGAGACATTCCAAAAACCCGGAACAGTTCGGAAAAGGCGCACCCGAAGGGGTAATCGCACCGGAAGCGGCCAATAACGGGGTGGCAGGGGGTGCCATGATCCCCATGTTGACCCTGGCCATACCGGGAGATCCGGTTACGGCTGTTCTCATGGGACTGCTATTCATCCAGGGGTTGGCCCCCGGTCCCAATCTCTATAGATTTCACGCCGATCTTCTTTATGCCATATTTATTGGCATGATCCTCTGTAATGTCGCCATGCTCTTTTTAGGGATGTATGGAACGAGGTTGTTTCTAAAGGTCCTTTCCACCACGAAGATGACAATCCTTATACCTATGCTTATGCTGGTTTCCACACTGGGTGCTTACAGCATTTCGGCTTTTATTTTCGATTTGTGGATCATCTGGGTGTTCGGAATTGTCGGTTATCTGATGCACAAGTTGAAAATACCGCAACCTCCCATTGTGCTGGGGGTGGTTTTGGGGCCGATTCTGGAGCAGGCCTTAAGAAGATCGCTTGCCATGTCCGCCGGTTCCCCCTTGATTTTTTTCACCCGCCCCTTATCCATTGGACTCATTGTGCTGTTGTCCTTTTTCATTTTCTGGGTTAGATTTTCTGCAGCCAAAACAAAGCGGCCAAAGGGCAGCGGGTAAGAAGAGGAGGAATTCTGCTGTTAAAGCGATCAAGAATTGAAATGAGCGCCTTTGCCATGTCTGCCATGCAACACATTTTGAAAAAAGTCATCGATGGGCTGATATCCCGTGGCTTGCACGGCACAGTAACGGTGATCGTTGGAGGAGCGCCGGGTCAATCAAAGGTTCGCTCAAGGTATGAGTGCGGACGGTTTCGCACCGGATGCAGGGGTCTGGGTGGATCTGTCCACAACATTGTTGCTGCAACCATAGACAGAAATGAAAAGAAACGAATAACAAAAGATAAACACAGTTCTTATGGGGTTTGGGGGCATTGCGGGCAGAGCAGCAAATGAGGATACTATACGGATCTTTAGCAATCATCGAGGAACGTGAAACAAAGCTTCATTCGTCTAATCATCACATATGGAAGCGTGCGGCAATGGATGTACAAAGGCGTTACGGCTTAGTGACATCTATGCTTTTCTTTTGAAGACGGCCATTGTAACGTCATCTTCAAAACCTTCATGTTCACCCATGTGCAGATTTGCCTTCTGGATAATTGCGTCAAGAATTTCTCCGGACCCTTTTCCCTCTTTTATTTCCTTCATAATTTTCCTTTGGGATTTTACGCTCTCAAAAGGCTCACCATTCGTGTTTCGACAATCTATCAGACCGTCTGTTTGAAAGATCAACACATCACCGGTTTCCACTGTAAAAGATGTCTCTTGAATCAAACACTCATCTCCCCTGCAGGTTCCAAGAGGTGTTCCAACAAGAGACACGAGCCTTGAAGCCTTATTACGGGCACTGAAATGAACGGGTGGAACGCCTGCTGCCGATGCGATGATAATGGATGATTTTTCAAAATCATAAGTTCCATACAGTGCGGTGAAATAGATATCATTCCTTTTAATCGAAAAAGCTTTATCATTGATCGTTCGCAAAATTGCAGCTGCACTCAAGGAGGTATTTTTATATTCATCAAATAACGTTTTGATCTGTATGGTGGCCAACCCGGCCGTTACCCCATGGTCCACCACATCGACCAACATGATACCCAGATGCTTTGTATCGATGTTATCGATGATCAGAAAATCACCTGAAACCTGGCTGAAGGGCTTGTAGAAGACTGCAATATCAACTCTCGGATCTTGATTGATGAGATTTTCATCTGGCAGCAGGCCTTGTTGAAAATGCGCTGCCATGGATAATTCTGCATTCATAATTTCGTTCTGTTCTTCTATCTTTTTTTGGGCCACTCGAAGTTCATCCCGAAATTTCTGGTCTATGTATAGGCCACATTCGAAATCCTTGAAGTTTTCAATGGCAATTTTCACCCCTTCTTTTTTTATGATGGATCCATGCTGAGGGGCAATGGTTTCAATGTCGTATCTTTCAAACTGGGTCATCGCAAACAGCAGTATTTCCTTTGAAGGCATGTATTCCTTGTGAAAGGAAGCAATTTGCTTAAAATAATCTTCTTCTGCAAAAAGCTGCCATTTATCCGTCATCCCACCAAAAATATCACTTGAAAAAAGGATCTTGTCCTTATTGAAATAGGTGGCAGCCGCCCCCGGTGCATGCAGATACGGGGTGTGAATAAATTCCAAATATGCATCGGTTTGCAAAATTAGCCTATGTTCTGGAATCTTATCAGTATATCCGAATTCAAATTCTCCACCGTAATGACGGATCAAAGCGTAATTCCTGGAATGAGTGTAAACTTTACAGGATGTATTTCCGCTTGATACAATAGCATCCATCAACATCACCATATTGCCGCATACGTCCGGGTCCTGATGCTGTACGATGACATGAGAAATCTTGTCTAGCTTGATCAACAGGGAAAGTTTGGCCAGCAGGGAATCAAAATAAAGAACAGATCCTGGATCAATTATTGTCCCTTTTCCATTTACGACCAATAAATAGGAATTGCACTGAAAATTATCTGTGGGATCGTACGTGCCGATCCAAAAAGCATATCTTGAGATCTGAATCGGTTTTGAATAGTCTAGCGTTTTCATCCTCTCTCCTTCTCGTTAGTATGCCAGCCATTCCACAATAAGGTAAGTTGGAGGCCCAAAGCACAGAAAGGTTCCACAATGGGCAGAAGGTTGTTGCTTATCGCCTTCTGCGGTTCATGCCTCCATCGGCGAATAGCTTACAGTGCTCTTAAAAAAGCGAGCAGGTCCTTCTTTTCCTGTTCGGTCAGTTTAAGCTCCTGAATCAGGTTGAAGAATTCAACAGTATCTTCAAGTGTCAATAGACGTCCATCGTGAAGATAATTTATTGTGCGGTTGCTTGAACCCTTTCTTCTTGTGACATTTCTGCCAGTCTCTTGATCTGCTGCGGTTCTAGTTTAAGTGCATCGGCTACCCGCAGGCCATAGTCAGGATCTGCTTTGTAAAACAAAGCTGTCTGTCGCAGCTGGATTCGTCTCTTAGCACCCGATAAGTGATCTGCAATGTTTCCGATCAAATGCACCCTGTCTTCCTCTGTCATGACATTGCGATAAAGATTACCTGCCTGCACAAAGTCGTCATTTGGATGTGAGAAGGGATGACGACCAGCCTGTCCGGAAAGATCAAACGGCGGCTCCCCGGCAGATGGATCCGGTGCCGGACCTCCGAAGCTGTTCGGCCAATAATTCGGCCCTGCCCCCCCGTTTTGATCCGCTCTCATGAATCCATCCCGCTGGTAGCTTGTCTCGGGAGCATATTTCGATGCGTTGACAGGTATCAAATGATAGTTGGGGCCGAGCCGGTGAATATGCGTATCGTGGTAAGAAAAGACCCTTGCCTGAAGCATCTTATCGGGAGATATGGCAATCCCCGGCACGACATTTCCTGGGCAGAAAGCGGATTGCTCCACTTCCGCGAAATAGTTGACCGGATTTCTATTCAAAACCAGTTTGCCGATTTTTATGGGAGGCACTTCCTTATGGGGCCACACCTTGGTGATGTCGAAGATATCCCAGGGAAAGTCCCTGGCTTGCTCCGGGGTTAAGATTTGCATCTCAAGGGTCCATGATGGATACTCGCCATCTTCGATGGATTCATACAGATCGCGGGTGGCATGGTCGGGATCTTCTCCTGCGATTCGTGTGGCTTCCTGTCGGGTCAGATTCTTGATGCCCTGGTCTGTTTTGAAGTGATATTGAACCCAGAAATATTCTCCTCTGTCATTGTACCATTTGTACGTGTGACTGCTGTAGCCGTTCATGTGTCGATACGTGGCAGGAGTTCCTCGATCCGAGAAAAGAATGGTTACCTGGTGGATTGATTCAGGAGTTAGAGACAAAAAGTCCCATACCATGTTGGGATCCGGCAGATTGGTGGCTGGATTCCGTTTCTGTGTGTGAATAAAATCCGGAAATTTAAGGGGATCGCGGATAAAAAAGACCGGGGTGTTATTGCCCACAAAATCATAGTTTCCTTCTTCGGTATAGAATTTTACTGCAAAACCTCTCGGATCCCGCGCAGCATCGGCCGACCCTTTTTCACCGCCGACCGTTGAGAACCTTGCGAAAACCTCGGTTCGCTTTCCCACTTGAGAAAGAAACTTTGCCCTTGTATATTTCGTTACATCGGCGGTTACTTCAAAATAGCCGTAGGCACCTGCGCCTTTGGCGTGAACGACGCGCTCGGGGATTCGCTCCCGGTCGAAGTGAGCGAGCTTTTCCAGCAGATGAACATCCTGCATGAGAACCGGACCGCGCTCACCGGCTGTCATACTGTTCAGGTCGTCGCTTACCGGTATCCCGAAAGCCGTGGTTAATGTTTTAGACTTGCTCATGTAAACCTCCTTTCATCTAAATGTTGCGGATCCATGTCCGCTGATTAAGGCTAAAATCAATCGGCACAATCACTTAATGCCATGCTATACTATCTGGTAATCGTTTTCATTTAAAAGTTAAAAAAAGTAGCCTACGCACTTCTGGCCTTGCAAGTCGGGCATATTCCAAAAAAATCCACCCTATGGGTCAGGATTTCAAAACCGGTTTCTTTTTCAACCTCCTGTGTAATGTCCTTCAGACCGGAAATATCAGGGTCAATAATTTTATGACACTTCACACAGACCGCGTGAGGATGAGGATATGGCTTGTTGCCGTCATAGCGGTTGCCTCCATCGGGAAAACCCAATTCCAGTACTTCCCCAAGAGACTTCATTATCATCACATTTCGATAAACGGTTGTCAAACTCATTGTGGGAAAAACTGCTTTCAACTCATCGTATATTTTTTCAACACTTGGATGCCCCTCGCTGGTGGCCAATATTTCTGCAATCGCTATCCGCTGCGGGGTTACCTTATAATTATTTTCCCTAAGTTTCCGGATGATGGTTTCAAACCTAAGCTTGGGCTCCGTCATTGCATGCATCCATTTGCAATTAAGATTAAATTCTATTTGAAAATAATTTGCATCTATCATTCCCATTTTGTTTCTGTCAAGCTTTTTATCATTGCGCTTGACAGTTGATTCGATCTTACTTTAGTGTACGCTGAAGATAAACCGATGCAAACGAATTACAAGAGGGTTGGCAATGGAATATCGAAAGATGGGCAGAACCGGACTTAAGGTCTCTTCCTTTTGCCTGGGAACCATGACCTTCGGCCGCCAGGTAGAAGAAAAAGAATCCATTCGGATCATCGATGCCGCAATAGATGCAGCGGTGAACTTCATTGATACCGCAGATATATATGTCAATGGGCTAACAGAGGAGATTCTTAGCAAGGCAATCAAGGGCAAGCGGGATTCCCTTGTAATTGCATCGAAAGCCGGACACGTTCGTAAACTGGACGAAAAGTACGGGGAGCAGAAAGATTATGGCCCCATTGATCTGCCACGGCCAAGACCCTTTCATCCCTGGCCCGCTGGAAAAGGTGTCGGACATAACGATATGGGGCTTTCCCGCAAACACATCATGCAGGCGGTAGAAGGAAGCCTGCGGCGCTTAAAGACAGATTATCTCGATATTTATTATGCCCATATGCCAGATTACAGCACCCCTTTAGAGGAAACCCTTCGTGCTATGGACGACCTGGTCCGTCAGGGAAAAGTGCGCTACATCGGCTGTTCCAACTTTCGGGCATATCAGCTCTGCAAGGCGTTGTGGATAAGCGACAAACTTAATCTCACACGGTGGGATTGCATTCAGCCGCCTTTCAACCTGCTCACCAGAGATATCGAATATGAACTGCTTCCGCTGTGTGAAGAGGAAGGCGTGGGGGTTTGTGTGTTCAGCCCCATGGCGGCCGGCTTTCTGTCCGGCAAGTACGAAAAGCATAAACCGCCCGAAGAGGGAGCTCGGTTCAGCCTGGCTCATCTTGGCTATCGTTACAATCAGCCTTACTGGAATGATGACAACTTTGCGGCAGTGGAAAAATTAAAACAAATCGCCGAAGACCACGGCAAGCGGCTGCCCCAGTTTGCCCTTGCCTGGGTACTGAGCAATAAAACCATCACATCGGTGGTTTGTGGCGCAACCTCCATCGAACAATTAAAACAGAATATAGCTGCTACCGAAATCAGGCTAACCAAAGAGGAGCTTGATGCCTGCGATGAAGTTTGGCATCAGCTCCGGTCGCCCAGACTGTTTTATGGAAGGTGAATAAAACGCCCGGGGTTCCCGGGGCCAGCAGCAAAAATCATAATTTATCTATGTTAAGAGATCGGGGGTTTTTTTCGATGCATCGCTTAATTCATCACCGGTAAATGCATCGTGCAACCAAACCAGACATTATCTCCTGGAGGTCCTTTTTGGCCGGAACGGCTCGTAAAAGAAGAAAAAGAAACTCGACTGCCGGCAAGCTGCGCATAGCCGATCACTGGAATGCCATCAGTATCATAGCCAGCTCTCAGGCCAATCCGTTGAAAGCAGTGGCCGAGTTCGTTGAAAACAGTATTGATGCCAAGGCCCACCAAATCACCATCACCAGAGGAAAGAAGAAGGGTGAATTCTATCTTAAAGTCAGCGATGATGGGGAGGGAATTCCAAGAAACGAACAGGGCGCGCCCGATTTTCGATATGTAGCAACGCATATATGCGATTCCATCAAGCGGCGTTTAAAGGCCCAGGGTGCTAAGGGTATCCAGGGTGAGTTCGGTATTGGTCTTCTCAGCTTCTGGACCGTGGGCCATAACCTGACCATCGCCTGCTGTGGAGCCGATGGAAGCGTTTATGAAATGACCATGACCAAGGACTCGCCGGATTTTGAACTCTTAAAGAAACGCGTGCTGATTCCCTTTAAGGGAACCGACCTTACGGTTTATCCACTGCTGCCGGGGCTGCGATCCATGACAGGTGAAAAGATTCAACGCTATCTCGCCTCTGAGCTGAGAGATCGTATCAAGCAGTCCGGTGTCTCCATAACGGTTGTGGATCGAACCAGCCGAACAGAGCACGTCGTCGTTCCAAGACAGTTCACCGGGCGGCTGCTTCACGACCTGCAGCCTGATACTACGACACGGGGGGATATTTATTTGGAACTTTATCTCAGCGACCCAGGTTCCGCCAACCAGGTCGGGCTGTATCGGCGTGGAACACGGGTCCTGTCTTCGATCACAGAGCTTGATCCATTTCAAAAAGAGCCATGGACTGCCGGCTACCTGCAGGGCATCGTTGATGTGCCATATCTAAATCTCACCCCGGGAACACGACACGGCATCATCTATGATGATCGGTTTGACAATTTTTGCCGCGCTTTGAAGCCGGTTGAAATGAAACTGCAGCAAATAATCGAAGAGCAGCGAAGAGCGGAAGAAGAACGCTCAAGCCGCCAGATTCTGCGTAAGGTTCAGCGGGCCCTCAGGGAAGCCTTCCTGCGTCTTCCCCAGGAAGAATATGACTGGTTCGACATTCAGGGCCGAAAATCCCATAAACGGGAATCTCCATATCTGGAAGCCTCAGTTATCGGTGCTGCCGGCAGCGAACATGACCAGCAGACTAAAACGCCCGAAGCTTTCCTTGAGCCCGGTGCTGAGGAGGATACCCAAAGGGCCTTTTTTGAATTTGCCGGCCCGCTGTTCAGCGTACTGATCGCTCCAAAATCGAGCGTGGTTTCGGTTGGCAACCACAAGAAGTATCGTGCGATATGCCGGGATCGATCCGGACGGACAGTTTTTGAAAACCTGGTGTATCGCTGGGAAATCACAAGCGGAGAAGGCCATCTAAAGGAAAACGACACAGAATCGGTCGTTTTTATAGCACCCATCGAGCCATGCTTAACCACGCTTAGCCTCACGGTGCGTCAAGGCGATACGGAATGCAGGGACGAGGCCTTAATAACCGTAACCGATTCACTTGTCGATCAACCCTCCGGGGCCGGAGGCACGCGCAAAGGACTTCCCGGTTATACCTACCGGCGGGCTCCGGGGGAAATGTGGCGTTCCAGATTCGATGTGGATAAAAACGTAATCGTCATTAACAACGGGCACAGAGATTTTGTATATGCCAGCAAACACAAGGCCCGCAAATTGCGTTATATCTGCAGACTGTTCTGCAAGGAACTGATTCGTCACAATTTTCCCGGGCTTAAGACAGACGAATTGCTTGAGCGGATGATCGAGCTTTCCCTGTATACCGAGGAGCATCTGAAATAGGACAGTCCGATTTTTGCACACCTGTTTGAGCGGAGCTTATGAGCGATCCAGCACCGCAATGGCTTCCACCTCTATCAGATAATCCGGTGAGGCCAGGCTTTCAACGATCAGTAACGTATTTGGCGGAAAGGGATCGCTGAAAAATTCGTTTCGAACCCGGCGGTAGGTTTCCACATAGTTGTGGTGTGTCAGAAACGTGGTCATTTTCACGATGTTCCCCAGGCTTCCACCCGCTTCCTCCATGATATTCTTCAGGTTGGTATACGCCTGGCGTGCCTGTGCTTCAAAGTCTCCTTTTCCCACTAGCTTGCCTTCAACATCCTGCGCCACCTGACCGGCGATGTACAGGGTGTTTCCAGCCCTGGCCGCATGGGAGTAACCGACGGCTGGATGAACACGATTAAATTTGACGATTTCGTAAGCCATAAATGTCCTCCTTCCTCCCCTTTGCACGCTTACATCGTGCAAAGGGTTTTTGTTGTGCACCGCTGCCGGGCGGGCCACAAGAGTTTATTTGAACTCTGCAGACGATATGTTAAGCGGATATTTTCCAAACCTGGCACCTTCCTGGTACATAGCCACTATGTTTTCCGGAGGAATATCGGGCTGAAGATTATGGACTCCGGCCAGGACGTATCCCCCTGCGGGGGCCAAGTCCCTAACCCGCCTGCGAACTTCATTGCACACGTCCTCTACGGTTCCAAAGGGAAGCGCCTTTTGGCTGTCAATTGCCCCCCAGAAGGCAATGCGGTCCCCGTATCGTCTTTTAAGCTGTGCTGTGTCCATCCCTTTAGCAGAAACCTGAACCGGGTTCAGTGCGTCAACACCTATTTCAATCAAATCGTCCACAAGCTCAGCGACTGCACCGCAGCTATGGAAATAAAGCTTCGCGGGTGTTCGCTCCTTGACATATTGAAAAAGTTCGGCATGGTAGGGTTTGAGCATCTCCCGGTATAATTGGGGAGACATGGCCGGGTTTTCTTGTGTTGCGATGTCATCGCCGATCTGGAATACATCCAGATACTCTCCCACTTCGGCAAGATAGATATCGGCATTTCTTTTTCGAACGCTTAAAATTTTTGACAACAGAGCGTGAGCAAAGTCCTTGTTGACCATGAAATCAATGAGCAGTTCGGTGTAACTTCTAAGATACCATGCTTGTTCGAAAATGCTCGCCCCACCCATGTATCCAACCACGGCATAATCGGTATGCAGCCTTAAATCCCGTGTGCGCTGTTTCAACCCATCAAGCACGACGAATTCTTCTGGATCCGGCCACGGGTAGGACTCGATGTCTTCGATGCCCTTGGCATCCTTAAGGGGGTGTGATTCCATTTCGTAATAATGCAGAACAAACCGTCGTTTCACACCCCATTCATCGATGAAACAGTCATGTTCGTGCTGTTGCTGTTTTTCGGATTCGGTTTCCTTCAGCTTTATTTCAGGAAAAATATAACGCGTGTCGATGGAGAGTCTTTCAAGTATGGGCTCAGCGGTTTTTGCAATCTGCCATGTTTTTGACAGAAGCTCTGTTTTAAGATCCTCCATCCCCAGATGGTGTTTGAGCCTATCATGGGTGCCCAGCATCAAAGATGTGTTGATGCCCCCGAGGTCCAGCGGGATTCGGTCGGGCTCTTCATGGTTTAAGGCGGCAAGAAGTCTATCTCGCGGTTTCATTTCATCCCTCCCTTTCCGATATGTTTAATCAGTTGATGGCTCGAGGTACTTTCTAAAATTCATCGCTTAATGAATCATAAGCAGCCTGATCGTACAAACTCCGCATCCCTCAACATGCGCTGATCCGACGAATCGAGATACGTTCCAGTTTCACTGGGCCACTTAGAAGCTGAGAGCTTCCTTAACAGATCCGGTATCAACTGCTATTGTATACGATTTTACCACCGACGATTGTTTTTTCCACCCGGCAGTCTGGAATTTTTTCGGGTGACACCGTTAATGGATCTTTGTCCAGAACCACAAAGTCAGCCATCTTGCCCTCGGTGATTGTGCCTCGCTCAGATTCTTCAAAGGAAATATATGCTGCCTCACGGGTATAAAGGGACAATGCCTGTTGAACCTCTATGGATTCGGACCGTCCGATGTCCTTGCCGCTGGGCGATTTTCTTAAAACCGCATCGCGCAGCCCTATAAGCGGGTTTGGATCTGCTACCGGGCAATCCGAGGAAAACGCCAGTCTTATCCCCTTTTTCAAAAGAGTGTTGAATCTGTATAGATACTGCGAACGCACCGGTCCGTACGCTTCGATAAAACCATCGCCAAGAAGGGAGAAAAAATTGGCCTGGCTTACAATGTTCAACTCCAATTCCCTGACCTTCTCGATTTGCTGCTCTGTCAAATTGCCTGCATGCACGATGTGATGGCGCAGGGGGTTTCCTTTTTTCATCACCCGCTCAAAGGCTTTAAGCAGCATACCCAGAGCCCTATCGCCCTGAGCATGGACCGAGATCTGGTAACCTGCATTGTTAAACTTCTCTATTTCCTGATTCAGCGCCTCCTGGTCGTAATTCAAGATGCCTGTTCCACCCCCCTCTACCGCATATGGCTCCATCACAGCCGCCGTTCGGCTGCTCATGCCGCCGTCAAGGAAAAGCTTGATGGCTCCGATCTTAACACACTCAGAACCAAACCCCCTTTTTATTCCTGCCGCCATGAGAGGATCAGCCCATTTGTTCAGAACATATGCATAAAGCCGGAATGGAAATCGACCGGTTTCAGCCACGCTCTGGTATGTTTGAAGCGTTGCCGAATCAACAAAAGGATCGTGAGCTCCTACGATTCCCAGTTGATGAAACCTTGCCGCACACCGGACCATCATCTCTTCTTTCTGCTCCTTATCGTATTCCGCCGCCACCTTTGCATAGATAGATGGGCTTTCAAAGAAAAGAGGCCCCATAAACGCAGATTCGCTTAAGATCCCGTTGGGATTTCCATCCGGACCTATTAGAATTTTTCCCCCGGCAGGATCCTGTGTGTCCCTGGAGATACCTAATTCGATTAATGCCTTGCTGTTTACGACCGCCTCGTGTACCGAAACATGTACAAGGCATACGGGATGGTCGATGGTGGCGCGATCCAAATCTTCTTTTGTCAATTGCTTCTGGTCGTCGAGCAAATACGACGCATATCCCCAGCCCAATACCCATTTTCCAGGCGGCGTTCTGGCCGCCTTATCCCGCAGGGCCTCAATTATGTCATCACCCTTTACACATCCTGCCGCTGGCCTGCAGTCCACCTGATTTATGAGCCACGCATAAAGGGAAAAATGATTATGAGTGTCGATAAACCCTGGAAGCACCGTCTGGCCCTTGAGGTCAATAACCCGAGTTGTTAAATCCCCAAGGGGTTCAATCTCGGTCGCTTTTCCAACACGGTATATTCGACCGAATTTTACCGCAAGAGCTTCTGCACCAGGACATGTTTCGTCCATAGTCACGATACGTGCGTTTTTTAAGATCAGATCCATAAGCGCTCCTCCCAGATGACTTTACCGCCCTAAACCATTTCATCAAACAAGATAAAAATCAAGCAGCAATTCTCGGTGTCAGTAATTCTCGATGAAAGTGAAACAGTTTGTAATTCACCGAATAATCACACCCGTGTTCCTTATGGCAGGTATACAAGAGTATTCAATCTTATGAATGAAAGCACTGATAATGCATTGGTAGGCTTAACCGAAAGTCATCTCGATTACTTCCGAGGATGGGAGTCTTGATGAAAGCGGAAGATTGTATTGGGATGGCCCTGCAAAGGCCACGGCATATGGTAAAAGAGGTTGCCTAATTCTTTATAAATGCCCACCAAATGTACAATATCGCCACTGCCCACGTAAAAAAACAGGCAAGATAGGCGCTCCAGTTGATGGGTTTTTTTCCATAGCCGTGTTTGTCTATTTTATTTTGAATTTTCTGGTTACACCACGGGCATACGCTAATCTCAAAGGGCAAATTTGTGTAGCACTCCGGACATCTTTTGATTGCCGCAGCTTTGCCTGGCATCGTCTGCCCCATTGAAACCACACCTTCTGTTGCTTTTGAAAATGTCATTTTAAGAGTCCTCCGATCTTAATTTCACCGAAAAATAACCGTTGCTTTTACCGTAACAGGTAAATCCGGCAAAAGATTATGATTAGAGTTTATAGGGTCAAGATCGGCACATTGCGCTTCTAGCTTAAACTGAGAGGACTTAAGCCAGGTTTTTTTATTTGAATAAGTTATTTAAATAAAAGAGATTTTTAGAATTTATGATACGTTAAATTAGACGGGGGTGGCTTCAACCAAAACCACCCCCTGAGCAGAAAAGAGGTGAAACAAACCGGGTGACCATCGCCACCACAGTCTTTTTTTACTATCGGCAATTTGAAGAAAAACTTGATGGCCTGTTAAAATCGTTTACCGGCATTTAAGCACTACTTTTCCTTTCACACGACCCGCTTCTAGAAGTGTGTGCGCCCTACGGATGCTCTCTTCGCTGAGATCCCCCAGTTCCATCACCTCTGGTACAGGTATCGTTCCGTTTTCGATCAACCTGGTCAACGCTCTCATCGATTCACCGTACACCGACCAGTCTTTACGGCCCCCGTTTCGCGCACGTGCACTAAGAGCAACAAAGTGAAAAGAAGTGGATCTGGCAAACATGGGACTTGTGTCCGCCCGCCAAATATTGAATTCGAAATCAGGGGGTTCTTCCACAATACTTACGACTCGCCCGTCAAATCCCACGGCATTGAAGCAGAGTTTTTTCATCTGTCCGCCCACGAAATCAAACGCCACGGAAACTCCCTGACCCTCCGTCAATTCCTGAACCTGCTCTTCCAGGCGCTCAAGGCTTTGGTTAGGATAGTGAATCAAGTGCTCTGAAGGAACGCCCAGTTTCTGATTCAAGTGCTCGGCGCTCCCGCCTCCACTGGTTGTCGCTAAAATGATACCGGCATCACAGTGACGGATAAGGGGTATCGCTAAACTTCCCACTCCGCCTGCACCGCCTGTAACAAGTATCCTCTCCCCGGATTTCACGTCTGCTTTTTTTATGACTGCCTCATAGGCGGTCATCCCTGCAACGCCCAGTGTCGCTGCCTGCTCAGCGGAAAGATTGTTTGGTTTTGGACAGACAAAATCAACGGGTGTGGTAACATACTGGGCATAGGCGCCGTTGCTTCGGGGCCCGATCAGCACGGCAAAAACTTCATCGCCCGTTTTGAAGTCCGATACATTCTCTCCAACGGCATCGACGGTTCCGGCCACATCCCGTCCCAGCACCACCGGCAGCTCAGATGGAATAAGCCCTTTTCGCATCTTGTAGTCCACCGGGTTGACGGAAATCGCCCGGACACGAATGCGGACCTCACCTGATTTCGGCTCCGGCATCGGCCAGTCCCTCCACCGGAAATTTTCCACACCCCCGAAAGATTCTAGAACGATGGCTTTCATTACAAGTACCTCCAGATAAATGTCTAAGTAATTCTACGCTTTTCCGAGAGTTTACTCGGAAAAAAAGGCCCCTTTATGGGCAGTTGAAATAAAATCTCAGTTGTAAGTAATCTAAAGTGCCTAAAGTTAAGGTATCGCTTCGCTCTTTCATTTTAAAAATAGGTCAAATTCCTTAACTTTACCCCGTAGTTGCATAAATAACAGCATAGTAAAATGGCTTGTACGTATGATTTATCAGCAACAGACAACTGTGCCTTTTGGGTAGTTTTAAAACAACGGGGCTCACTTCAAACTTTAGTTCACTATTTTTCTCTACGGAACACAGCATGTTATTTAATAACGACAACAAATTGTCGATATGATGTCCCTAAGCGCCTAATCCAAAGTGTCGGGAATCTGTGGTTTAATGGCTCGGCAGCCGATCTCACCCAACTTCTTTTCAAGCCGCCGATACATAGCCTCATCTTCGTAAGTTCCGACAATTGTGCCACCGCTTCCGGCAAATTTCGCCGAGGCACCAGCATCACGAGCCGTCATCACCATACGCTTATTTTCCTCGGATACGTTGAAAATGCGGTCGCGAAGGTCAAAATTCGCATTGATAAGCCCGGGCAATTCATCCAGGTTTCCGTCAAGTAAACAGTCATAGAACCGCTGTGCATATTCTGCAAATTGCGCCATGGCATCCACCACTTTGCTGTCGTGCTGTTCGAAAAGAACCCGCAGGTTCCGGTGGTACCGGCCGGAGACTTCCGCCCGGGTAGGATCGTAGGCCACATAAAGATTGGGCAGCAAGGACTTATCCACCCGCCTGTACTCACCGTATCCCCGCCTGGTAACCAGCGATTCGTTGAAATCCATGAACATGACACCACCGTAGACCTGGGCTACACGATCCTGGAGCCCCGCCTGCAGGCTGAGTTCGTTGACCTCTGCATTCAAGCAAAGTGTCGCCATGATCTCTCTGGGAATGTCCACATCGAAGAACTGTGTCAGCGCCCTGAACATCGCGGTACAGATGGCGCTGGATCCGGCCATTCCCACCAGACGGGGGATGTTCGATTCGTATCGAACGGAAAAATTGCGTTGCGGCAAATCGATTCCGTGTTCCGTGCAATATTGAACGAAAACCTTGGTGGTGGCCTTCAGCAGCCGAATTCCACCGTAGTATCCATACAGGTAAATCTCGTCCATCAACTGTTTGAGATCTTTGAAGACAGCCTCATCTACGGGATTGGTCATAAACTGGATGTCCGGACTTTCCCACATGGTCACTTTGGCGGAAAAGTTGGTCATGGTAAAGGACAAGGTCTTCCCAAAATAACCATCAGATGGATTCCCGATCAGCCCGGCTCGCGCATGAGAGACGGTCTCAAGAATCAT
>JAFDFZ010000154.1 GCA_019309565.1 Deltaproteobacteria bacterium | reverse complement strand
AGATCGATTGAGGCTCACAAGCTTGTGAACAGTAGGGACTTAGGTCTTTTATTGGGGCGAACAAGTTCACCCGATGAAGTTAGCATCCGGAGGCGTTTAAATGGTATTTCAGAATATAAGCCATCAGAGGAGCTGATAGAGTATTTTGCCGATTTATTTTTGACCTTAGGATTCATTGAGCGGGAAGTATTTTTTATCGATGGTCATTTTCTTCCCTACTATGGTCTTAAGGCTCTTGCTAAGGGGTATTTTACGGTAAGACGTCAAGCACTGAAAGGCAACGAGATTTATGTGGTAAGCGATCTAAAAGGACGGCCTTTATTTTCTATCACTGAAGGCTGTGATGTTGATTTTAGACCGATAATAGAAACAGCTGCATTAAAGCTGATAGATTTAGGTATCCCTCGTCCGCTTTTAGTGTTTGACAGAGGGGGTTATGGTGTACATTTTTTTAGTCGCTTAATCAAGAATGCAGATTTTATTACCTGGGCCAAGTATTTGAAAAAAGAAGAGTTAAAGGGTTTAGAATATACCAGTTGTGTGAGGTTCAAAGACAGCAAATATCTGATAGCTGAGAGGAAAAAGACCATCAAAGAATCTGTTATAACGGCACAAAAAGAGGGACGAAAAGAGCCAGCTTCATTGCAAGTACGCATGGTTGTGTTTAAAGAGATAAACGGTGGTCCTGCGGTTGCTATTTATACAAGTGATCATAAAAAGCCTGCCGGTGACATTGCCTATTTTATGCTTTCTCGATGGGGGGAGTCTGAGAATTTTTTCAAAGAGATCATGTCCATTTACAACTTCAATTATCATCCGGGCTATGATATCAAAGAGTTAGACAAACAACCGTATGTGGATAATCCGCAAGTAAAAACAATCAAAAGGACTATCAAAGGGATTAAGCAAAAGATAGGACAGCTTGTATTTGAAAAGCTAAAGACCGAAGAAAAACTTCGAAATCGCAAAGATATTCGTTTAGATAAAAAGCTTACCAATCTCCAAAATGAGGTAGAAGATTTTAATCAAGAGCTTATAAATTTTACTTCAAAACTGGAAGAGATTCCAGATAAGATACCAATAACAGAGTTGCTTCAGGATAAGGTGATGAGTAAAGCGGATTTAGAAAAGAAAAAGCTCTATGACTTGCTGCAAATGATAGCATTTCATTCTCGAGAACATCTTATCCAAATATTTCGTTCATGTTATAAAGATCCTAGAGATGTTAAGCAAGTATTAACCATGATAACCAGACTTTCAGGCTATGTGAAGTTAGCAGGAAAGACACTAGTTGTACTATTAGATAGTATAGAGGACAAAAAGCATCGTGAACGTGGAATTAGATCTTTTTTTCCGAATTTCAACGCTCCCACACGGTGGAAAATGAAAGGTAATGCATGCACAATTTATTTTGAAAAAATTAGGCCCTTTGTTATGAACTCTGAACATAGTAAAAATTGCCTGTGTGCACGATTTGCCGGTACCTGATGAATGCGCCCTTTTGGGTGGTTTTGCAGCAGCGGGGTAAACCTATTTAAAGGAGAGCGGTATGTTTATAAACAGATCCATGACTGCCAGGGTTGTGACCATCGATAAGGATGCCAGCGTTCTGAAAGCAAAGGAAATCATGAAGACCCATGAAATTCGCCATCTACCTGTTGTAGATAAAGACAATCGGCTGATCGGCATCGTAACGGAAAGGGACATTCGAAGTGCCATGCCCTCCATCGCCTTGCAGGATCAGGAAAGCGAAGAAGCAAAGAAGTTGATTGCAAAAATCCGAATCGAAGATATCATGACAAAAAACCCGATCACTGTCTCTCCCACATACACCCTTCAAGACGCATTGCTGTTGATCCAGAAAACTCGCGTGGGCGCCTTTCCCGTGGTAGACGACCGGGGAATACTTAAGGGAATAATTTCCATTCGAGATCTTATTCGGGCGTTCATCAACGTGCTCGGTATTGGAGAGCCCGGCACCCTGTTGTGCATTCTTGTAGAGGAGAAAGTCGGTCAGCTCAAAAAAATAGTAGACGCCGTCACCGAAGAGAACATCTCTTTTGGAAGCGTGCTGGTGGCCAGATACTGGGATGAAGGAAAGCGAGCGGTGTTTCCCTATTTACTTACGCAAAATGTGGGTCCAATCAAACGAAAACTGGAAAAGCTTGGTTTTGAACTACTCGATCCAATGGAATGGTACCTTGATCAACTGCCAAAGACAGGATAGCGCATATCGCAGCCAGGTTGATTGCCAAGTTTTTTATCCGGTTTGCTTGGAGGTGATGGAAAAAAATCAAAGATTCCCTGTCCAAATATTCTGTTGTAATATTAAAATCTTGGAAAAACAGAGGGACTTGGCACACATTTTGCGACACTTGTCATCATTTCCGATAGAACGCATGTTTTTTATCATATTTGAAGGGTTTTGACATGTACATCAAATGCTGGGGGTCTAGGGGCTCCACGCCGGTGTCGGGAAAGAATTACCTCAAATACGGCGGAGATACGACCTGTGTGGAGATAAGGACAAAAGAAAACGATATCATTATTGTCGACGCTGGAACCGGCATTCGTAGGCTGGGAAACCAGCTTGTTGCAGAAGGCATCTTCAGGTATCATTTTATTTTTACTCATGCCCATTGGGACCACCTTATGGGCTTCCCGTTTTTTAAACCCCTTTATTTCAGGAAAGCCGAGCTACAAATGCATCGATGCCCATTTCACAGCAAATTCGTGGAAACGGTTTTGTCTAAAGTAATGGCCCCCCCCAACTTTCCGGTGAAGTATTCCAATGTAAAGGCAAAAATATCTTATGAACCTGCCTGCCCGGAAACTTTTCAGATCGGTAGCATCATGGTCACGCCCATTCCGTTGAGCCACCCAAACGGCGGTAGCGGTTATAAATTTGAAGAGGACGGGAAGAGCTTTGTATTTCTTACGGACAACGAGCTCGGATATGTTCATCCCGGCGGCGCGTCAAGAAGCGAATATTTAGATTTTTCTGCCGGTGCAGATCTGCTGATCCACGATGGCGAATACAATGATGAAGAATATGAAAAACACATCGAGTGGGGCCATTCCACGTATATGGATGCACTGGATCTCGCCTTGAAAGCGGGTGCAAAGAAACTGGGATTGTTTCACATCAATCAGGAGCGGTTTGACCTGGAAATGGACATGATCGTGGAGCACTGTCATCATATCATCAACAGCAAGGGCCAGGAGCTTGATTGTTTTGCTGTCAGCGGGGATATGTCTTTCATGTTATAGCGCTTGGCCAAAACTCAGTTGGTCTTCAGCTCCTTACATTCCGATTGTTTGACTGTCGCGGAGAATTGATATAAATTTTGCATGATGACTGATGCCTTGGTCAAAAAAGCTGCACGGGATCTTTGTGCTTCAAGAAATGTGGCTGCTCTTACGGGTGCGGGCATTTCGGTTGAAAGTGGTATTCCGCCTTTTCGCGGCAAGGGCGGGGTGTGGGAAAAATTCGATCCCATGGAATATGCCCATATCGATGCTTTCATGAGAAATCCAGAGAAGGTATGGAAGGTTTTCTTAAAGGAGCTCAATGAGGTTGTGCAAAAGGCTTCACCTAACGCAGCCCATATGGGACTTTCCAGGCTTGAGGCACTTGGCTTCTTAAAAACGGTGATCACCCAGAATGTCGATGGGCTTCATCAGGCGGCCGGAAACACCGATGTCATAGAATTTCACGGTACGTTTGCGCGACACCGGTGTCTGGAATGCTCAAGAACATATCCTGCTGCCGAACTCAATTTCTCCCGGATTCCCCCCCGATGTGAATGCGGCGGGATACTTCGCCCAGAGTGCGTTTTTTTCGGGGAAATGATCCCCCCGCATCTTTTATGGCGATCCGAGCAAATCGCTTCCACCTGCGACATATTGCTGGTGGTGGGAACATCAGCCATAGTTCAACCCGCTGCCACGCTGCCCGTAATCGCCAAACATTCCGGAGCAAAGGTCATCGAAATCAATGCCGAGCCGACGGCGCTGACCGATTCCGTCAGCACTTACTGCATCCTGGGAAAGGCAGGGGAGATCATGTCCGGCATTATCAGGGAGCTGGAAGCATCGATGTAAGCGGCCGATCCGGCTTGAAGCCGGTACGTAGTTTACCCAGTTAGAGAAAGCCACCAACTCCTGTCAGTTGTATAGATAATTCCTTATAGATGGTGGTTTAATGCCACCATCTATAGCCGTTAGAGAACATCGTTCTCTAACGGGGTTTATTTTTCCACAAGGAACAGATAAATAAATCGGGGGTCGAGATCCTTTCTTGCAACACGACCGTATTCGGATTCAATCTCTGTGAAAAGATCTTCCAAAATTTTTCCAAGTTGTTGGCTGACCTTATAGGGAGTATATCCGCTTTTTTCGGAGAGCCAGTTCAGGAAAGATTCTTTCATACGGATTTTGGTCTTGCGCGGCACTTCCAGGGCATCCGCTTCAGGGTTTTCAAAAAGCTCATCGAAAAACCGCCTGAACTCATCCAGTTTCAGGGGATGAAGTTGTTCTGAAAGCCCAAGATAGGAATGCGCCCATAAGGTGAGCAGGAAGTTTTTATAGGTCATAAAACGGCGTGGTCGTTGATGGAGCTCGATTTCCATGTGAGACAGAAAATCATCGAAAGCAATTATCTCATTTAGTGTTGATTCCGTCTGCTTGATATCCTCTAAGGATTGAAACTCACGATATAGTTCGCCGGTCTTATAATTGTCGTAAAACAGCGGTTTTTTGATCAGAAGCCCGCCAAGCACCCCAAGCCACTGCTCGCCCCAAAAGCTCAACGGCAACCCCTGCCTTTTAAACCATGCCTGCTTTTTCCAGGATTCTGCCCGCCATTTCAATTGCAGGGCATATCCGAAGCCGAGTCGAAAGATCTGATTAAGAGGATACCTTACAATGAATGCCGAAGCCTTCTCAAGGCGGCGATGGGGCTGATCTTTGGTGAGTTCTTCCAGTGCTATGGACAAATAACCGCTGGCCTTTTTAACCACCGGCCGAAGTTGCTCTTTTTCCTTGATATCTTTCTGGTCTGCAACGGCTACTTGGTTGCATAAGGCGGCAAACTCAGATTGCAGTTGCTCCATTGCCACCGTCGGTGTGATGTTTCTTAAAGCTTCGGCAAACAGGTTTTCAGAATCCATCATGTTAGTGGGATAAAAGGGAACAGGAAGCGACAGATCCACTTCCGCCTCTTCCGTGAGTATATGTTTGGGAGTCTGTTTCTTGAGATCTTCGGCCCGAACAGGCTGATATACACCCATGGCCTCTTCAAACGGTAAAAAACCCTTTTCTGCAAGCCGAACATTTCTTAACCTATAACATTCTTCTTCCGTTTCCGCCGGTATGATGCCCGTGGTTTCAAGTAAAACCCTCTGATATTTCTTGTAATCATATACGGCCATATGATCCAGAAACCTTTTGATCGTCTCTTTTCGTTCTTTATCAGCCTTTTCATCCAGCGGGGCATCCGGGGGAAGATCCAGAATCCGGATATAGAATGTATCGTCAAACGTAAAGAAATCGTCCGGCAAATCAGAAGGATCCTGGTCCGGCTCTCGAATAGCGATCTCTATATTCTTGAACAGATAGAATTCTATAAAATCTGTTTTCTGTTCTATGAACCACTTGATGCAGCGCACAGCATCGCACTTAAGCATAAGCTCAAGCCAGCGGGTGACGCAGGACAGTTCAATTCGATCTTTCTTCCACGCCTCCCGATCCAGGATATGTTCCCACTGTCGGTCTGAGGCCAAAGACATAAGCGGCAGCGCATCTTCCGGTCCGATCTCGTGCAGGAGATAATAGAAATCCTCTTCTGGAAACGAATGAACCAGGGCTGCCGGCTCGGGGGCATTGAGGATTCGCTCCAATGCCTTTTGGGGGGGATCTGAAAGTATCTTTTTTCTCTCTTCAAGAAGCATTCCATCCCTGTTGGGCATCTTTTCACTGGACACCACTGTGCGGGAATCGTTTCGTTTCGGTTTTTTTTTCATAGCTTTACTTCTTCCATGTTTTGAAAATTACGATAGCCATGATCACGGCAGCCATAGTCAATCCCACTGCTTCACCGATTCTTAAAAACATAAGGCTGCCCATTCCGAAACAAAAAGAAAAGATCGTTGCAGCCCCCAAGGCCCAATGAGCGCATGATCGATTAAAGTTTGGATTCCATTGGATGTTGGGATATTTTCGATATATTGGACCCCAAAATGTTGGAAACGGCTTCACCTTTTCACAGAATTTTTTCAGATGTTCCTCTGAAGTCGGTTTGGTGGAGAAACAGACCACGATCCATGCAATTGAGCATAGAGAGACCACAATTAAAAACCGGTATTGCCAATCTAAGTGTGGAATGTGGTCCCAGTAGCCGATAATTTTTCCGAATTTAGGTGACAGCAGCGTGCTCGTCACTCCGGATGTTGCCAGTGCTGCTATTTCGGCCCATGCGTTGACTCGCCACCAGAACCACCGTATTACGATGACAATCCCATATCCGGCGGTAATCATTGACATATAATACCAGGCGTCGCTCACCGATTCAAGGTTGTATGCTATGATAACTGCAATAACCAACATAATCACGGTGCTGATTTGGCTGGCACGTACATAATGGTTTTCAGAAGCGCCTTTGTAAAGAAAACGCCGATAAATATCGTTGACCATGTAAGAGGCGCCGTAGTTGATATGAGTATCCACGGTAGACATGAATGCCGCAATCAAGGATGCTAACATCAGCCCTAAAAACCCCGAAGGCAGAAGTTTGACAATCAGCATGACGTACCCGGCTTCGGCCATCTTTAGATCCGGATATTTCACCAAAGACACCATGGCCACAAATATCATCGGCCAGTAGTTGAAACCGAATGCGACGGTTGCAAACAGCATGGTGGCAAAAGAGGCGTGTTTTTCATCTCGTGAAGCGATGATCCTTTGGGTGATGGCAGGAGGCGGGTTACCCCACCATTTGAGTGTAGTAAAGACAATGAAGGTCACAAAGAAGGGGGTTCCAATGGATGGGAAAAAACTCAGGCGTTCAACAGCGTCAACCTCGCCATATCTCTGAATAAAACCGGCGATCAAATTTTCAATGCCATTAATATGATGCCACGCGTACCAGGCCAAAATGAGAGAACCCGCCGATCCGATGAGAAATTGAAAAAAATCCGTGGCCGCGATACCCCACAGCCCGGACATGGCGGTGTAAAATAGGGTGAATGCTAAAATAGCGGCAAGCAAGAGATCTCGGTTAAAGTCCGGCATAACGACAGCGGCTACCGTCCAGACGGCCTTTATGATCCAGCCCAGAGTGATGGCATTGGCAAAAATACCGAAGTAGACTCCTTTAAACCCCCTGAGAAATGCCGCAGGCTTTCCATCATATCGGAGTTCAATCAACTCGGCGGTAGTTATGATCTGGGATCGTCGAAGCAGCGGGGCAAAAATAAAAGCTCCCAGTGCTCCAGCGCCCCCCAGGACAAAGGACCATGCGTACCAGACGCCTGGAATTCCATTTCTTGCGATCAAACCGGTAATGCCTAAAGGGGTATCGATGGCAAAGGCAGATGCGATCATAGACATGCCTGCAAGCCACCATGGCAGGATCCGGCCGGAAACAAAATATTCATTTACGCTGCTAAGGGCCCGTTTGGAAAAGTAAAGTCCGACACAGACACTGAATAACAGATAGAGAATAACAATGCTCCAATCCAGTGCTTTGAGGTTCATTCTGTTCCCTTTGAGCCTGTTTTACGGTAACTTACCAATACGGGGAAGGGGTTTGTTGTCCCCATCGGGGAATGGGAGAAAAACCCTCGCTTTTACCCCGTAGTTGCATAAGACACATGGCAAAATGCCCCTGGCACACGATCAAACTCAGCTCACAGGTTTCAGACAAAAGTTGTAATTCAACAACGGGGTTTGGCGAAGACTTCTGTTTAATTTCTTCCATACAGGGTACTAAGGTTCAGGGGTTTAGTTCTACATCTCTGGAATTTTTTATTTGTCCAGCCGGCTTCACAGATCCAGGATAATATCGTTTAAATCTCTTTTCGGTACATGATGCCCACCGTCTTTGTCCCGCCAGTATCGGGTATCGTTATCAGGGCCTACGGTTTCGATATATATCGTCTCTCTTGGTTTGCCGATGGCAAGCACCAGCAAAACTTCGTAGCGTTTCGGAATATTTAGAGCTTTCCTGAGCTTTTCGCGGTTGAGATTTCCGATCATACAACCAGCAAGCCCTTTCTCCCGTGCTCCCATCAAGATGCTATGGCCGGCAATGCCATGGTCAACTCCGAAGTTGCGGGTTATTTCGGTGTCGCCGAGAATCACGATATATGCCGCGGGCCTTTCGCCTTCCACAGGCCCAGGCCAGTCTTTTAAGTGTCTTGCCCAGGCAAGACAGGGGAATATGCGGGCATTCTTCTGGGGTTCATTGGAAAGTATATACTTTAACGGTTGCAGGTTCTCGCCCGATGGAGACAGTCGGGCCAGATTTACAAGGCCTATCAGGGTTTCTTGATCAACAACCGCGTCCTGATGGAATCGCCTGCAGCTTCTGGTTTTTCGAATAAGATCTTCTAACATATCTTTTATTTCCTATTTTTTTCAAACAGACATATGTTGTTGGATCCAGATCAAAACCCTGTCAAATTCGTTGCGAAGCTGCTCCAAAGCCTTGCCCCGGTGGCTTATCCGGCTTTTTTGCTCCATGCTCAACTGCGCAAATGTCTTTTTAAGATGGGGGTAGTAAAAAACAGGATCATAACCAAATCCGTGTTCGCCTGCGGGTTGTTCGGCAATTTCGCCCTCGCAACGCCCTTGGTAAGTAAGAGCCGCTCCCGTTGGCACGGCAATGGAGATGACACACTCAAACGCTGCCTTGCGATGGGTGATCCCTTTCATTTCGTTTAAAAGCTTGGTGTAATTTTCTTTATCCGTGGCATTCTCTCCGGCATATCGAGCGGAATGAATGCCCGGAGCCCCGTTTAATGCCTCCACCACAAGCCCGGAATCATCTGCAAGCGCCGGCAATCCCAAAAGCCGGGATGTAAAGCTTGCCTTTTTGTAAGCGTTTTCATCGAAGCTGCTTCCATCTTCTTCAACCGGAGGAATGGGCCCGAAGTCTTCCAGGTCTTTTATCTCAACCGGGAAATCTTCAAGAAACTGCTTGAATTCTAAAGTTTTTCCCCTGTTTCGGGTAGCGACGACAAGGGTGAGCCTGTTGGTCATGATAGCCTCATGGAACAATATTTGTTTTTGGCCTGTTAAAACATAAACAACCAAAACCGCGTTGAAACCATAATTTGACAAATTTCCGATTTATAAAACAGCAATCTTTCTTTGTAAAGAATTTTCAGCTAAGTGTTTAAACTTTATGCCATACAGTGAATTCCCGGGGAAGTTTGTTCAAACAACCACTCCACAACCACTCCCTCCAAAATGCGATTATTCGGCGAATTAAACTATTTCCCACGTATACCGAGAATTGTTGTATGGAACATTCGTTTATTGACATGCTTTCAGCCCTCAAATATAATTTATTAAAAATGCAACTTTTTTTGAAATAACAAAAAGTTCAGAGCCTTGTATATCATTTTTTCTATACCTTGTTTAAAATGCTACTTATATTACCCATATGATACACATAAGGACGGGATAAAATGATCGACACTGCTCCCCTCTATAACAGCCGAATCATCAAGATATTTTTAGAATACCTTGAAAAATATTACCCTGACCTTGATATGAATTCAATCCTGCAGTATGCGAATATGACCAAATACAATGTAGGAGATCCGGGACACTGGTTTAGTCAATATCAGGTTGATCGTTTCTACGAGATTGTCACTAGGATGACTGGAAATCCGAACACTGCCAAAGAAGCGGGGCGGTACCTTACCTCCTCTAAGGACCTGGGCCCAGTAAAACAGTATATGTTGGGATTTATTAATCCAATGTCATTGTATATGCTCATGGAAAAGCTGTACACCACGCTGAGCCGGGGGGCAGTCGTTAGTACGAAAAAATTAAGTGCAAATTCCGTCGAAATTATCTCCATGCCAAGGCAAGGAGTAGATGAAAAACCATACCAGTGTGATAATAGATTAGGTGGGTTTGAGTCATTAGCTAAGTTGTTTACGAATAACCTGGCCAAGATAGAACATCCTGAGTGCTTTCATAAAGGTTATGATCGTTGTCGATATGTGGTATCATGGGAGAAAACATCTTCTTTAATTTGGAGGCGAATTCGAAATTACTTTCTAATATTCAACCTGGTGGTACCCATTGCTCTTTTCTTTTTTCTTCCATTTTTGACATGGGCGCTGATATCTCTTCTATTTATTGCGTTAACACTGGCACTCTCATCATATGCCGAATACGTTAAGAGTAAGGAACTCACCAAAACAATCGAAAACCAGGGAGATGCGGCAGAGAAACTGCTTGACGAAATAAATATCCGACATGAAAACGCAATGCTTGTCCAGGAAATTGGCCAGGCCACTTCAGCAATTCTGGATGAAAACGAGCTGATCCAGACAGTCATGCGGGTTATAAGGAGACGACTAGATTTTGACCGCGGTCTGATCATGCTTTCGAACAGGGAAAAAACAAGGCTGAATTATTCGGACAGCTTCGGCTACACTCGAGATCAGGAGGAACTCTTAAATCAAACTGCATTTCATCTAGATAAGCCTGAATCCAGGGGAGTGTTTGTGGTATCCTATAAACTGCAAAAACCCTTTTTGATAAATGATATGAGTGAAATAGCAAACAATCTGTCAAAACGAAGTCTTGAACTGGCAAAGAAAATGGGTGTCCAATCATTGATTTGCGTTCCTATTGTTTACGAAAAGGAATCACTCGGTATCCTGGCAGTCGATAATATAGAATCTAAACGACCTCTCACTCAAAGCGACATGAGCCTTTTAATGGGCGTCGCATCTCAAACTGCTGTCAGTATTACAAATGCTAGGTCTTTTCAAAAACTTCAAGAAAGCGAAAAAAAATATAGAGATCTGGTCGAAAATGCAAATAGTATCATTTTAAGGAGGGATATAGAAAGGAAAATCACCTTCTTTAACGAGTATGCGCAAAAACTGTTCGGCTACAGTGAGGATGAAATTCTCGGCAAAAATATTGTGGGCACCATTTTCCAGGATTCAGATCGTAGCAAAAAAAACCTTGAGAATTTGACAACTTCCCTTGAAAAAAATCCGGAACATCTG
>JAFDFZ010000153.1 GCA_019309565.1 Deltaproteobacteria bacterium | reverse complement strand
GCAAAAAGCCGGCTTGCCCAGGAAGCATTTGAGCTTTGGCTTAAAAAGGATATCGAAGCCCAGATGGCAAAAGGATATGAGGATATGGCCAGAGAGGATGCTGAATTTGCGAACACTGCGCTTGACGCCCAACGGGAGATTTTATGATGGCCGATTTTCCCAGAAGAGGTGAAATCTGGCTTGTTAACTGGAACCCGGGACGGGGAAGCGAGCAAAGCGGGATTAGACCGGCATTGATCATTCAAAACGACATCGGCAACGAAAAAGCACCCACAACGATTGTGGCCGCAATTTCCAGTTCTGTAAAGGTTTATCCTATAAATGTTCGGCTCCAACCTCCGGAAGGAGGCCTGAAGCGACCTTCGATCGTAAAAGCGAGCCAAATTCTGACGATATCCAAAGAAAGGCTTGAGAAACGATTGGGAAGACTGGGGCAGGCGCGAATGAGGGATGTCGATCGTGCCGTAAAGTTGAGCCTTGGATTGACCTGATACACAGGGTTTTCCGGTATCCTGTAGGGATTTGGGGATGTTGTTAACTTTTTAACTGTTCGCTTCGATAAATATACACAAGAAGTTCTAAACCCTTTTTCCAAAAAGGAGGCCCCAATGATCAAGAACCCAAAAAAACAATCGTCGTTCCAGGCCGGCTTATCATGTTTCTTCTGGTGCCTGCCCTGATGTTCGGCCCATCTGTTTTTGCTGGTGCCGATGCGGATCAGGGAAGCATTGCCTCCGGAGGAATGCTGAAAAAACGGATCGAAGAGCGCCAAAACCTGATCAGCGTTGTTCTTATAGGAGCCACCCGGTACGATATCACAGAGCTGTTCAACGAAATCCTTAAAAAAACACCGGGGGTTTTGGAGGCAAAACGGCTTCGGTTCTATCTGGACCCAAACAGACCGCGGGCATGCCGGGTTGACTGGCAGGTCATGGTAGAAGATATGAGCCCTTTCGAGCTTGAGCGGGCTGTTTACAGCACGATCCAAGATATCGCCGAGATGGAAACAGCACAGCACCTGCCCTTTAAGATGACCCCTGAGCACCAGAAGCTTATGGGAAACATCCGGCCACTGGTTGCGTCGGAGCGAGAAATTCAGTTTCATTTCTTGCAATTAGAGCCGAAACATGCTAAGCGACCCATTAGGTGGTATTTGCGGGGACAGCATTGGCCGGATACCGGGTTCGAATAGGGAAGGAGGCGCAACCATGGTAAGAAGGAAATCCCCAGCTACCGTTTTATTGTTTTCGTTTCTCATCCTTTTCACTGCAAGCTGTGCCACTCAGTGGACCAGACCGATTCAGCCCACACCGGAAGAAAAATTCGAAGCATCCGTCAATCTGCTGGTAAATAAAGTGCTTGCCGCTGAGATCCATACCCCCAGGGAGATGGCACCTGCTGCGGTCATGTCCGGATCGCTTAAAAGCGGCTCTTTTTACAGCCGGCTTGAAGAGTACATCATGGAACAGCTAAAGCTGCGGCTGCGCGAACAGCGGGAGATCTATACCTTTTCAAGACAAAACTGGTTCGAGTACCGGGAAGGACAACCGCTGGTGCGTTTTCATGGGGGCTTTGAATAAGATTAGCCACAGACGCACACAGACTCACACGGACAGAGTATTTTTTCAGCCGATCGATATGTAGGGCCCGTTCCTCTCTGAGCCGTGGGCTCTACGAGCCAGAGGCCCGAACGGGCCTTGGGTCTGCTCCGTGAAAAATTTCTATTTCACTGGGGTGAGTCTGTGGCAAACAAATTGGTGGATTATGGTCAATCTTGAGGATGCACGGGAGGTCGCAAATTTCTTAGCAAAAACAATATCACCGGTTTCTGTGGTTGTATTTGGATCTGTAGCAACGTCAGGGAAGGGGAATGATCTCGATCTGCTTGTAGTTACGAACAAAGAAAACATGCACGATGAGGTCGGCAGATGCTTGCGGGTTTTCCATGAAAGATTCGCCATAGACTATGTGGTGGCCTCTATTGACCAGGTAAATGAGCATTTCATGCAGGGAAGCCCGTTTCTAAGACTGGTTCAGAGCCAGGGGAAGGTGCTTTACATGAAGGATTCCATAAAGGAATGGATTGCGCTTGCCAGAGAGGATCTTAAGCAGGCCAAATATCTCTTTGATGGCGGTTTTTACAGGGGGGCCTGTTTCGATGCCCAGCAGGCGGTTGAAAAGGCGATCAAGGCGGAACTGATAAAGCGGGGGTGGGAGCTTGAAAAGATTCATAACATACGGAGACTTTTATATTTATTGAAAGAGCACAATCTGAGCATTAAATGTGATGATGATGACATCGATTTTATGGATAGTATTTACCGGGGAAGGTACCCGGCAGAAGAGGGGCTTTTGCCGCTTAAGATTCCGGTGCGCGAAGACGCATCCCGTGCAATATCCATCGCAGAGGATATTCTCAAACAGCTAAAACTGCAAAAGTGACTTTGCCACGGACGCACACTGACAAAATAATTTAGCCACAGACGCACACAGACTCACACGGACAGAGTATTTTTTCAGCCGATCGATATGTAGGGCCGGTTCCTCTCCCCTCCGGCCTGTAAGCCCTACAGGCTGGAAGCGGAGCCGTAGGCTCTACGAGCCAGAGGCCCGAACGGGCCGATATCGGCATTTTTTACTTTGCCGGTCGCGGAATGCAGATCGACGGGAAAAATTATCTCATCCCGGTGGGAGCGCATGTGGCCTCTGAATCGGATGTGGAGTTTGAAGCCGTTGATGCAGGCAGGCTGCTTGGTAAAATGAGCGAGGCCGGAAACCGGCTTAACATCGTAATCCTTGGCGCATGCCGGGACAGGCCACAAGCCGCAGAATACAGTTTGTCATCGATCGGGAGCTTGCCCGCGACAGGGAGTTTCAGGGCCGACACGATCCTTACAAGGCAAGAGAAAAGGGAAAGACAACTCCGTAATTGAACGTCTCGGAAATTCTACAACATATATTCGGTGAGCTTATATTTTCCGTTTGATTGACAATTTACCATCGAACCATGTCACAGGATCGATTCGACATATGGATTCTTGGTGCCGGGAAGTTCGGCAAACAGGCGCTCGGTGCACTGAGAGGAGCCTATCCAGGGGCGGTTTTTACCATCGTGGATCAAAACTATACGGTACTTCGGGATCTTAATGGGCCATCGGTTAGAACAGTCTTAAGCGAGGTCATCTCTTTTTTAGATAAGAACTTGAAATCAATAGAAGATGCAAACTGGATCGTTCCGGCCGTCCCGGTTCATGTGGCGTATGAATGGGTATGTAGCCAACTTGAAAGGCAATATTCGATTGAACCAATAAAGATTCCAACACCGCTTTTCGATGTGCTTCCCAATCCAATACCTGCAACAAAACATGGGATCTGCATCAGCATAGCGGACTTTCTGTGCCCGGAAGGTTGCCCGGGCCCGAAGGACAAGTGTACCGTAACAGGCAAACCGAAACCTTTTCTGCTTCATAACCACCTGTCCAGGATTCAATACAAAGGTTTTCGATCCATCGTGGTTGAAAGCCGCCAACTGGCGGCCGGGGCAGGGGGGTATGAACCGAAAGCACTGTTCGATGCCCTGTCTGAGATCAAGAACTGTAAAAAATCGATTCTGTTTAGCACCGCCAGCCGATGCCACGGGGTCATGCACGCATTTCGAATAATTGCCCCTCTGCTGTAGAATATTGGGGAGGCTTGTCAGATAAAAAGAGAATACGATTAGGCCAGTAATTCTCGGTGAATTTCCGATGGAGCCGGATGATCGGATTTTGAAGCGGTCAACTGTTTGAAGCATATTAGTGAGCCTTAAACCGAGCCCTATAAAGACCTTAGTTGGAATAATGAAATATGACTTAAGTTTCGCGCCCCATTTATCGTAAAATTACCAATGGATCTTAAGTCGAATAAACCCCGTAGTTGCATAAATCACATAGTAAAATTGCCATTTTGCCCTATCTATAAAGTATATAACGGCTGCACCCTTTGAGCGGTTTTAAAACAACGGGGTAAAATTTTTAAAGGCAAAATAATTACACCTAAGCTCTTAGGCGGCCATCCAATAGGAAACATCGAGCTTAAGGCACAAGGGAAGTGGCGCTAAGTAGTGCAAGATCTTGTTAGCTTTGGTTTAACCGCTTTGTTGACTCCCATTGTGCCGTCATCGAAGGATGGGAAAGTGTATTTTGCCTTTAAAAAATTTCATTCGACGCCATCATATAAGGCATTTCATAGAAATAGGGGTGCGAAACTTGAGTTACAATAAATCCATTCTCGAAGCCGTAGCAAGGCTCGGTTTTAGCTCCACTTTTGTCACCCAAACCTATATGGTATTGGCATATATTATGTGGTAGTTTTTTTAAGCGAATCATTGTTTTCTTCTTTTACCCCGTTAGAGAAAGCCACCGACTCCTGTCGGTTGTATAGATAATTCCTTATAGATGGTGGTTTAATGCCACCATCTATAGTCGTTAGGGAACATCGTTCTCTAACGGGGTTTACTGAGTTTATGGGGACAACGCCTCAAACAGGGTGTTTATTTTGTATTACAACGATGTTACGCGGAAACAGGACAGCCTATGGATCAGATTCATAAACGGGTGGCAAACATCTTTAAAAGTTACGATGATCAGGGAGTTCACCGCACGGGTACAGACGGAGATGCTAAGAATGCCCGTTGGCTGGCAGAGAATATTCAATCCCTGGGCCTAAATCCCGTTCTGAGTGCCATTTCACTGAATCGGATCGATCCGCTCCAGGCCTCAATCCGCATTGATGATCGTGCTTGTGATGGCATCCCCTTATTCGACTGTACCTATACAGATTCTAAAGGCATTTCAGGCCCATTGGGACCCCCCGGCAGCAAAGCATCCATAGCAGTAGAGGAGTTACCGCCGAACTGGCGTTTGACAGAGGCGAGATCCTTCATGAAGTTGCGTCGTCAAAACACACATAAGGCCATGATCATCGTATGCGGCGGCCCTCGCTTTGGCATGCCCCCTGGAATTGCCCTGTTGAATGCGGAATATTTTAATGAGCCCTTTGGCCCGCCCGTGTTGCAGGTTCCGAGCACGGCCGGATCCTGGCTTCTTAAAACAGCCGCCTCCGGAGCCGAAGGACGACTGGTTGCTCAAATAAGACGCACTGCCGTGACGGCATTTAACGTAGAGACACGGGTTAAGGGAATAAACGAAACCCTTGCCCCGGTTGTTGTGATGACACCTCGCAGCGGCTGGTTTAACTGTGTTTCGGAACGAGGCGGCGGAATAGCCTGCTGGCTGGAAATAATGCGGGCTGTTCGTGCCGAAAAGCTGAAGCGCGATGTAGTATTCATTGCCACGACCGGACATGAACTGGGCCATCATGGTTTGAAGCATTTCATCCATAATAACCCAAAGCTGCTCAAGCATGCATATGTATGGATCCATCTTGGTGCAAACTTTGCTGCTGCCAAACATGCAACAATATGGTTTCAGGCATCGGATACCGGGATGGAGGCACAGGGGTTAAGAGCCATGAAACAGATGGGTATTGTGCCGGATCACCTGCGCCCAACAGGGGCAAGGCCCTTTGGGGAGGCCCACAATATTTTTGATGGAGGCGGCCGATATATCTCACTGTTAGGTGAAAACGCTCTTTTTCATCATCCTGAAGACCGGTGGCCGCATGCCGTGGATCTTGATAAAGCGATTCGCATCATCGCCGCTTTTACAGGACTTGTCGTCAACCTTGCAAAAAGCTAGTGTGCCACAAAAACAATAAAATCTGGAATTAAGGCACTCCGCTTTTTCCGAGAGTTTGCCCGGAAAAAGAGACACCTTTAGGGGCAGTTGAAATAAAAAGTAAGTTGTAAGTGAGCTAAAGTGATCTAAAGTGCCTAAAGTTAAGGTATCGCTTCGCTCTTTCATTTTAAAAATAGATCAAATTCCTTAACTTTACCCCGTAGTTGCCCGAATCACATAGTAGAATGGCCTGTACGCACAATTTATCAGTACCTGACAGCCGCGCCTTTTGAGTAGTTTTGCAACAACGGGGCTCACTTCAAACTTTAATTCACTATTTTTCTCTACGAACACAGCATGTCGTTCAATAACGACAGCAAATTGTCGATATAATTTCTCTAAACGCTTAAAAGTAAAGCGGTTGACACATTCGGTTTCTTACATTATGGTTCTTACATATCATATGCCGAAGGTGTTTATGGATAAAATCATGTCAACTAGCATAGATGAAACCGTAGCTGAAAAAATCAATATGATAGCAAAGAAACTCAACATAACCAAAAAAAGGTTATTGAAAATGCCGTTTCAGAATAAATAGCAAAGATTGAGGCTGCACATAATATGGACATATTGGAAAATACATTTGGCAGTTGGCAGCGTAAAGAAACCGCGGCGCAAACTGTTAAGCATATCAAGCAGGAAATAGGTCGAAAAGAACCTGATCATCAGAGTCGAAGTAAAAGGAGGAAACATGAAAGTTGTCGCATTTAATGGAAGCGCCCGAAAGGGCGGAAATACTGCGATTTTGATCAATTACACGCTGAAAGAACTAGAAAAAGAGAACATAGAAACTGAATGCTTTGAGCTTGCCGGACAGAAGATCCACGGCTGCATTGCATGCAGAAAGTGTTTTGAAAACAAAGATCAACGGTGTGCGGTTAAAGACGACATATTGAATGATTGTATAGAAAAAATGCTGGGTGTCGACGGCATAATCTTAGGCTCTCCCACCTATTTTGCAGATATTACAACAGAGATGAAAGCCTTGATCGATCGAGCCGGTTATGTGGCAAAGGCCAACGATGACATGCTAAAACGAAAGGTAGGTGCGGCAATAGTGGTTGCCAGGCGGGCCGGATCGATTCACGCCTTGGATTCAATCAATCATTTTTTTCTGATCAGCCAGATGATTGTTCCTGGCTCCCGATACTGGAATCTTGGATTTGGAAGGGAAAAGGGGGAGGTGGAAAAAGACGAAGAAGCCATACAGATCATGAAGACCCTTGGTGAAAATATGGCCTGGCTGATAAAGAAAATCAATGCTTAAACCGTCGTCCCTGAAAGGAGAATACGCATGAAGATTGATGAAGATATACGTAAAGGGGTGATCGAATCTCTTCCGGAAGCAAAACAGATAAAAGATGAACAATTAAGAGAGAAGGTGTATGACGCATGGACCATTTCGTTATCCGAAAGCGGGTATCGGAGTCTTGAAGAAATTCCAAATTCCGGAACACCTGAAACAGATATTGCAAAATCCGGCACGCAGGCGGATCATCTTAGAGGTGTCGCCCGCATCGCAGCGGCGATGGCCATGGAGCTTAAAAACATCTTCAAAGATTTTGACGTTGATATGGATGAGATAATCGCCGGGGGACTTTGCCACGATCTTGGCAAACCATTTGAATATGCCAATCAGCAAAGATGGGCATCTGATCCGCGCATAACCGGAAAACCTTCCATCCGACACACCGTCTATGGAGTTCATGTGGCTTTAACCGCAGGATTACCTGAAAAAATCGCTCATATTGCAGGAGCACATTCACTGGAGGGCGAGTATGTGCAAAGAAGCCTTGCGGCAGAAATTATTTATTATGCGGACCATGCGTTTTGGGGGATACTGGCCAAAGCTGGCATAGTCGATACAATGAAAACATTCAGCTTCAAAGTACTCAAAGCGATACCGTAAGCACCTGAGTGATCATGGGAGCATATCCGGTCAGAAGCGGTCTCATGACCGTTGAGATTGTTTTTTTCAGCAAATGGGAATGGTTTTGGTTCGGCGGCGATCCAAAATAACCTATAATTTCAGAGTGTTATGATTTAAGAAATTAGCATTGACAGAGGCGAGGAGATTGCGTAATTTAACGTTTAAGAAGCTCTATAATTCAATGGCATAAAATTACTTTTACGGCTGAATGTCGTCCGCTCAAATGGAAAAAAGGAATATTGCTATATCTGTGATATTCCATCTTTCCAGTATTTCGATCAGGACGAAGCCCTTAAATGCGGTACCTTAAGGAAGCAAACACGACGATCTCATAACATAAACCCACTGAAATTCTTCGTGCCTGGGTGATGGAATTGGTAGACATAAGGGACTTAAAATCCCTTGGGACTTAGTTCCCGTGCGGGTTCGATTCCCGCCCCAGGCACCAGATGCCAGGCTTTGCATGCCTTCCTTTTTCTTTTAAAAGTTTTAAGCGCTTCTACATCAAACACAATGTTTCTTCCAACGTGTCTACATGTTATTTTTTTAAACTT
>JAFDFZ010000152.1 GCA_019309565.1 Deltaproteobacteria bacterium | reverse complement strand
TTCACCAAGAATTGCTGGGGCCGAACAGAATCGCCTCGAGGAGCACCCATGACGGAAACCGTGGAATCGTTTATTGACGAAGCCTTTCTGAAAAATCTCGAAAACTTCAAATTTGCGTCCAAAAGGGGAATGAAAGGTCCTCATCGAGGGGAACATAAGTCATGGCAAAGCGGGGAGGGAATCGAATTTCTGGATTATCGAAAATACCATCTCGGTGATGATCTGCGATATGTGGACTGGAGTGTATATGGTCGTCTGGACCGGCTGTTTATCAAGCTGTTTCATGCTGAAGAAAACCAAACCGTGTATATGCTTTTAGATACGAGTCGCTCCATGGAATCAGGCAGGCCGCCGAAACATATCTGTGCCAAGAAGATAGTTGCTGCCTTAAGCTACATCTGCCTGTCAAACCTCGATAAGATTGGACTTGCCTGCTTTTCTGAAAAAATCGACAGCATGAAACCTCCGGTAAGAGGCAAGAAGAACTACCCGCAGATTCTCTCGTTTCTGGTTTCTATGAAGCCGGGGCAGAAAACAGCCATAAATGCCTCTTTTCTAGAATTTACAGCCCTGTGCAGAAGACGGGGAATTGTGATAATCCTCAGCGATCTTTTCGATCCCAACGGTTATGAAGCGGGATTAAAAGCTCTTGTCTATAAGAGATTCGAGATCCATGTCATTCATGTGCTTGATCACGAAGAACTTTTTTGGTCCAAAACCGGAAACCTGATGCTCACCGAAGTGGAGACCGGAGAGAAGAAGATCGCCTTTGTGGACCGCTCACAGCTTAAGAGATATCGAAGAAAAGCTGAAGAATTTATCACCGGCCTACAGCGTTTTTGCGGCAGGTACGGAATCAACTACTACCTTTATGATACGCGTATGGCGTTTGAAGATTTTCTGATGGATTATTTTACAAAAAGTTCCGTGTTGCGGTAAAGACAGTGTTTTAAACGATTTTCAGGAACATTAAAGATGCAACTGCTAAGTCCCATCATGCTTTCTGCGCTTGCAGTGATCCCTGTCCTTATACTGATTCACACCCTTAAACAAAAACCCACGCCGGTTGAGGTTACAAACCTGTTCTTATGGCAGGAGGTATTAAGGGAAAAAAGCCGCCACCTGACGTTTCAGCGTCTGGTCAAAAACCTGCCCCTGCTTTTACAGATCCTTATTGTCATGCTGGTAAGCCTTGCTGTGGCTGAACCTGTCTGGTTTTATTGGACCGCCAAACAGGGGGATATTATCCTTGTGCTTGATACCAGCGCCAGCATGAAAACAAAGCGAAGCTCCGGCATCCGATTGGATGCGGCCAAGACAAAAGCCCTTGAGGTAATTGACAGAAGCGCTGAGAGCCAGAAGATTCTGATTGTGGAAGCGGCAAGCGAGCCACGATTAAAAACCGGTTTCACCGCTGATAAGACACGGGCCAGGGCTATTGTTCAAGGACTTGAAGCCTCTGATGCACCCGGTAATCTTAAGCAGGCAGTGTTGTTGGCCGCTTCGTTCATTGATCCATCATCCCATGATCAAATTTACCTGCTTACCGACGGAGCAGGTGTTGATCTTTCCAAAATAACGACCATCCACCCCAAAATTATTCCTGTGATTATCACCGGGGGCAAAACCAATATCGGCATCACAAAGTTCGAGTTTCGGCAGGAATTTTTCCGGAACAACAGCTATGAAATCTTGCTGGAAGTAAAAAATTTCGGCCAAACACCCAAAACCTTCCCCATCCGGTTGTCTGTGGACAGGACCGTTATTTTCAACAGCCGTGTACATCTGCAGCCGCTGGAGAAAAAAACCCTGATCCTTCCTTATTCCGGTCTGATTACGGGTATGGCAAAAGCGCTGATCGATATCGATGATGACCTTCCGGTCGATAATGCCGCCTATCTTTCCTTGAATTCCGCCCAGGACATCTGGGTTCTGCTTGTATCCAGGGGAAATTACTTCCTTAAGAAACTGCTTCAGGCCCACCCCAACTTCATGGTCAATACCATACGGAAAATTGTACCGACTCTATGGAAAGAGCAGGCCATGCGGCACGACATCGTTATTGTCGATCGCATGGATTTTCCTGCAACCGAAAGGGGAAATTTTCTGCTCATCGATTCCTTCTCCCCTTCCATACCGATTTCAAAAACAGGCCGTGTCGAGCTTCCGGACATTGTTGATTGGAACAGAAACAGCCCGCTTATGACCAGTGTGAACGTAAGCGGGCTTACCATTGAAAGTGCCTCAATAGTTCAAGCAGGCGCCGGTTTGAAATCCGTCATAGAATCTGCTGATACAGGGCTGATGTATGCATACGAGGACGAGGGGATACGGGCGGTTTTTCTGGGATTCGACATCACCCGATCGGACCTGCCGCTGAAAGTGGCTTTTCCGGTGATGATGAGCAATATCATCAACTGGTTAAATCCACACAAGCTTCAGTTTTCATCGCTTCATGCCAGGGCGGGAACCCCCGTAAGTATCTATGTAAGCCCTGATACTGAGTATATTTCGGTTCGGCCCCCGAGAGGAAAATGGGAGCGGTATCGGATAAAATCAAACCCTTTTATCTATACCAACACACGGAAAGTCGGAATCTACACTGTATTGGAAAACAACAAACGCCGGAGATTTACGGTAAATCTTCTGGATGAGTCGGAATCGACCATCATCGCCTCGCTGCCCGACACCGTGTCGGTTCCTGCGGATGGTTTGGAGAAAATGGCTGCCAAGTATCCATTGTGGTCAGTATGTATTTTACTGGCATGTATGGTTCTTATGATCGAATGGCATGTTTGGCTGAAAGATAAATAAGGTGACAGGGATGCCCATCGATTTCAACAGGCCGATTTTTCTCATACTCTGTCTGCTTGCTCCCATCATCTGGATAATGATGAACCGGATGGCTGCGGCATCCGGTTTAAGCAGAAGAAAAGCTGTCATCGGCGGGATTCGAATCCTGTTGATATTTCTTCTGGGCATCGCTTTATCCGAGCCGTTTCTGACAAAACATTCGGATCGGGTCAATCTTTTTTTCTGCCTGGATGTCTCGGATAGCGTAGGAAAGGAAACAAAAAAAACCGCCGTCTCGGTTATGGAACGGATCACCTCTACCATGGGCACCGAGGATCGGGCGGGCTTGATTCTGTTTGGAAAGAATCCCGCACTGGAATTTTCCTTAAAAAGTAATTTTCATATACGCAGTATCACATCGGATATCAACACCAATTACACCAACATTCACGACGCCCTTCAGTTTGCCCTGGGAAAACTGCCTCAAGAAGGGAAAAATCGAATTGTGTTATTCTCAGACGGTAATGAAAACTTAAAGGAAAGCGTCCATATGGCGTATCTTGCTGCATCGCTTGGAGTTGAAATCTATCCGGTACCACTTGCCTCCTGGTTCGGCAAAAACGAAGTGTATATCCAAACGCTTGACACACCGCCTCTGGTTTCCTTGGAGAGGCCATTTGAAATTCAAATCATTGTTGTATCCGCTCAGAGCAAACCTGGTGAGTTGATTCTGTACCGAAACGACACACTGCTGGCAGACGAGAGTATATTGCTGAAGCCCGGAAAGAACGTATTCTCGTTTGTCGATCGCATATCCGAATCCGGGCTTTATTTATACCGGGCCGTTGGGAATTTTGCTCAAGATGTGTTTTATCAGAACAACGAAGGGCTTTCCTTTACAAGGGGAACACGAAAAGCAAGGATACTGTATGTTACAGGCGATACCGGTAATTCGCAACCTTTATCAAAAATACTTAATATCCAGGGATTAAGCCTGGTTCACCGCCCGGTATCCGAACTGCCGGGATCTCTTCACGCTTTACTGGATTACAACGCAATTGTTCTGGACAATGTTTCAGCAGATGCCATTCCCTATACCACTCTTGAAAATATCGAGAAATATGTAAAGGAAACCGGTGGCGGGCTTGTTATGATCGGTGGTGACAGAAGCTTTGGTGCCGGAGGCTACCACAAAACACCGGTGGAAAAGGCACTGCCCGTATTTATGGACGCGCCCACAGATCTTAAATTCTCGGCTCTTTCCCTTGTATTTGTCATCGACAAATCATCCAGCATGAGCGCATCATACAAGAACAAAAGCAAACTTGAGATGGCGAAAATAGCCGCATTCACTTCAATTGAAATGCTAAACCCAACGGATCAAGTGGCCATTATCGCCTTTGACACCGAATCAAAGCTGATTGTTCCCCTTACCCGGGCAAGCGACAGACAGCAGATCGCAAACAAACTGACGATGTTAAAGGAAGGCGGCGGCACCGATCTTTATCCTGCCCTGAAAGATGCGTTTGAGATACTCACACACAGCCGGTCTACAAAAAAACATATCATTGTGCTCTCCGATGGTCTTACAGAAGAGGCGGATTTTAAGACACTGCTGCACGCCATAAGCCGATACCGTATTTCGGTGTCAACCGTATCCATCGGCAGCAACTCGGATGTCGAGCTTATGGAATCCATCGCCGCATGGGGTGAGGGAAGAAGTTACTATACGGATGATCCTGATACGATTCCAAATATTTTTACCGGAGAGACCAAAATCATTGCCAAAAACCTTATTTCAGAAAAGACCATGAAACCCGTGGCCGTAAGGGTTGACGAAATTCTGCAGGGTCTGGATGAAACCCGGCTTCCCGTTGTATACGGCCAGATCATCACCTATCCCAAGCCAGGTGCCAGCGTACTTATCAAAACCAAACTGGGTCCCCTGCTGGCAGCCTGGCGCTATGGATTGGGCAGAAGTGTCGCCTTTACTTCGGACTTGAATGGACGCTGGGGAAAGCAGTGGGTGCGCTGGAATCATTACGGTAAATTCGCCTCCCAGATCGTCAAGTGGGTTCAGAGAAAAGAGTCGCAGAATCAATTTCTTGGCAAAATCAACCGAAAAGGAGAAAACGCAACCATCACCGTTGATGTCACCGACAGCCAGAGCCGGTTTATCAATCACCTTGAGCTTGGCGTCCAGGTTCTGTTTCCCTCAAAGAAAAGCCGAACCCTCATCCTTGAACAGGTTGCACCGGGCCGCTACCAGGCAAAGTTTCCTGCGGAAGAAACAGGTGGTTACTACTTAAGCCTTTATGGAAAAGAAAATCATGGTTTCAAACATCATCAGGTCTTTGGATTCGCCTTGCCCTATACGGATGAGTTCAGTGCAACGGGCATAAATTATGCCCTGTTAGAGCAGCTTGCTTCGATAAGCGGCGGAAGAGTTCTGAGTTTAGAGAACATTCCAAACACCTTGTTTGACGCCCCACAGGGGACGCGCAAAGAAGCAGCATCCATGTGGCATGTTATCGCCATGTTGTTCTTGTTTTTTCTTATTGTCGATGTAGCAGCCCGGAAGTTCATCAGCATAACGGATAAATAACGGCAAAAATGCTATCTCAAGCTTTGATCGCTCCTTGAATCATCAGTCCCGCTTTATTGCGGGATGCAAACTCATGAATATAAAAATCTTATTCGACTTGGAGTCATTCGCTATTTTATGGTAAAATAAGTAAGTTAAACTTAAAATGCTGTTTTAAGACCGCGCAGTGATGTCGGCCGGGCTTCCAGCTTTTGATCCATCTCCCGCACTTTGTCTAAAGCACGCTGGATAATGTCATTACATTCGCTAAGATCTTTCGCGCCGTATCCGTTGCCGGTAAATATCAAACCGGCCAGGCGTCTTATCTCTGCCACTAAATAGGGATGGTATAAGGGGTCCTGGGTAAGAAAGATCAACAATTGATCGAGCGAGGCTTTAATTTCTTTCTGGTTGTTTTTCGCCCTTCTGAACAGTTTCTCAAGCCGCTTGCGTGCAAAGCCAAGAGATTCGGTCCACTGGCTGCTTTTGGCCTCAAGGAGCGGCGGCGTTGATGGCTGACGCTCGGAAAGTTTCATGGAAAAGTGTTTGAGGCGGTCGGAATCCGAGTTAAGCAATCCGCTGGATACAGCCTCCTCCCAGGTGATCTCTGGCGCCCCGGCAATGGTGGCATATCCCCCGTAAATATTGAAAACCTCCGCCCTGATATTCTTTAGTTCCGCTTCAACAGTTCGCAGTGCCGTGATAAAGGTGGGATTTGAAAAAACTGTCTCTCCTTTCTTGTTTTTAAGCTTCAAATGTCGTTTTGGATCAAAATGGAATCTGCTTTCCGATGCGAGATGTCCTTTTACATGGGTGAATTCCCCCTGCCATGCGAAATCAAACCCCACCAGAAACAGCCGTTTCACTCCACACCAGTTCAAAAACCTGATAAGTGCGATGCCCACATTTCTTCCGGAATTTAAAACGGGTTCTTTTCCCCTCCAGATGGCTGTGCCCAGTCCTCCGGTTGTCCATACAGGCAGGGTGGGCCCTGGATAGGCTTGCACCACACCTGGGGTGACCTTACATGAATAGACAAGGGGTATTGACCTGGCCCAGTTTTTATCCAACCTGTCATAGACCCTCCTCAAAGCGTCCGTAAAGTCGATGGCCATACATAAGTGGGGTTTCAGTCGATATCGTTGCAACGCAGGAAGAAGCTGAAAGGCCGAAGCATAAAGGGCGGTTGCAGGATGTTTCAGCATCAGCCGAGCATGGGTATTAAGAGAAGGACCCGCTGCCAGAATGACTGCACTGAGTCCCTCGGCCTTGTTTTTAAGGTAAGAGATACTGCCGTCTTTCATGGCTCTTTGAAAATTGTCCAGCTCGTTTTTTACCATGGTATCCTGGCTTTCTCTGAGCGTGTTCATTTCCACTCTAAGATCTGTCAACACCTCGGTGCAGCGCTGGGCCCAGAACATGTATTCAGGTCCGATCTGCTGGCTTGGAATATCTTGTCGAAGAAAAATATCTCCAAACTCATGTTGAAGGCAGAGCTGCTGGAAAACCGCTTTGCGCAAATATCCTAAATCAGGTGGCAAGAAGAACAATCGGTTGATCTTAAAAACCTGGCTGTAATCGTTCTGACCAAGACAGGCGGCCATCATCTCGGCCCTGGGCTCGACCACAAACACTTTGTGGGCATTGGGTGTGCGGGTCAGCACATGATTAAGACCGTAACCAAGGTTACAGCCCACAATGATGGTGGCACTTAAGTGAGCCTTTTCCTTTGGAACCCAGCTTTCATAAATGACACGGGGGGGGATTGCCTCAAAAAGCCCTTTTCCGGAAGCAAGCGGCCAGTCCGGAGATCGCCATCGATTGGTGATCAACCGAAGCTCACGGTCGATCCTCTGGTCCTTAAGCCACCGGGCCACATGCGGCTGGTGTTTTTCTAAAGCTTGCAGATTTTTTTCAAAAAAATTTACAACTGTCATGTCATGTCCTTCTGAACAGATTCTCTTCAAGGCTCAGATGAGCAACACTTATGCCAAAATAAAACCACACCCCCTTTGTACCCTTATTTTCCGCTCTATTGGCGGCTGCCTTTCTTTTGAACAAATGCATGTTTGAAAGTGAATTGTCTTATAGGGGTGTCAAAAAAATGGCTTTAAGCGGGGAAAGGCATCATATCTGCCGGGTTGCGGCAAGCCACCGGAAATTACCGCAGAGGACCCTGAAAAGAAAAGCTCGATGTTCTCCGTATCGAGGAGCCGGCGGGTAAATCGCTCCCAGCCTTTTACCATTTGAATCTCGTCGAAAAGGAAAAGTGCCCGCCACCGGTCCCGCCACTCGGGATGCAGGCTGAAGTATTCCACAAGAAGCACTGATAGATCGGCACCGGTTAGATTGTCCAGGCGCTCGTCGTCAAAGCTGAAGTAGAGGACCCCCCTTTTCTGTCCTTAAAACAAGGACAGCTTTGGGAAATAGGGCGAAAGCTGCCTGACATCTTATCAGGCAGCCAGCCGCATGACCAGACTGGCTACGCGCCGGCCCAGCTTACGCCCGTTTTCCAGAGTTGCGGCATCCGGTGCCCCCACGCATGAGGTACCGTAATGACCCGTGGCCGACAGAGGGTCACCCACGATGATCATCCCATAGATGAGCAAGGCCTGGATGATGGACATCATGGTGGTCTCTTTTCCGCCCGCTGGGTCCCCGGAGGTGGCGAAAGCCGCCCCCACCTTGTTCTCCATTTTTTTACGCACACCCACAAAGTCATCCAGTACCTGTTTAAGCGGTGCTGCCATGGTGCCGAAGTAAACCGGTGAGCCCACAATCACCCCGCCGGCGGCCACAAAATCGTCTTTGCTAACATCCCGGCTGTGGCGCAAAACGGCATCGACTCCGTCCACCTGTTCAACCCCTTCGGCAACGGCCTCGGC
>JAFDFZ010000151.1 GCA_019309565.1 Deltaproteobacteria bacterium | reverse complement strand
TCTGAGTCTCCAGGGCAGCCAGGCCGTTTACACCACGCATAGCTCGGTTGGTTACCTGCCCCGAGATGTGGCATCACTACGTATCCGACACGAGCAACTGATACGGCTGGACTTCCACCAGCTGGATTGCAGCCTTGCCGGCTGCTCCGACGCCCCACATATTTACAGTTTTGACTCTCCAATAAACATAAATCTCTTTCATTTCCTCTATGAAACTGCAAATATGTGGGGCGTCCCTAAACCGTTTTTTTATGCTTTCTTTCCTGAATTTTGTGTGTATTGCGAATGAGCCAACCCGGAATGGCACCGGCCACCGTTGGATCGCCAATCAGCTCAAACCAGTTTTCCAGTGGAACCTGGGTTACAACAATCGTTGGGCTGAAACCTTGGCGATCTTTAATGACTTCCAGCAGATCTCTGCGTTTTTTAAGCCCTTTACCATTGCGTCTTTATTTGTTATCGCTTTTGCGTTGTTTTACCATCTGGGTATCTCTTGCTTTTAAGGTTAGTTGTTGCTAAACATAACTGTTACAAGAGCCCCAGATGGTTTCAATAATTATTTACTGGGTTGTGCAAAATCCAGGAACAAACTCGTTTCGCATTTGTATTTTACTCACCAGATCTTAACGATAACCAAATAGTAAATGATTGTGGCGAATTAAGGAATAAAGACGCATTTTGAAGTTTTTTACAAACGGCATAGTAATGCCAAAACTTGAAAGGAGGACGGAACATGAAGTTACTTAAATTAATCCTAGTTTGTTTTGTGGCTGTAGGTCTGCTTTTCTTTGCATCCAACAGTTTCGCAAAAGTCACACTGGTTTACGGCACCACCGAAAAGGTCACGGACATGGACCCGGCCAATGCCTATGATTTCCACACCTGGGAAATTTTTTACAATATTTACCAGGGACTCATGGGTTATCCTCCGGGGAAAACCAATCTGGTGCCGGGGCTGGCGGAATCTTACAAAGTCGTTGACGCCGGCAAAGGCTATATCTTTAAACTTAAAGAAGGCGTAAAGTTTTCCGATGGAAGCCCATTTGATGCCAATGCCGTCAAATGGTCTATTGACCGGGTGATTCGAATCGCAGGCGATCCATCCTGGCTGGTTACGGATTTTGTGGATCGGGTGGAAGTGGTGGATAAATATCAGGTGAAGTTTGTTTTGAAAAATCCGGTGGCCTATTTCCCATCACTGGTGGCCACCGTACCTTACTACCCGGTAAACCCTAATATTTATCCCGCAGACAAAATCGTCCAAGACCCTACCGCCCTTAAAGGCGGGAAACTGGTGGGCCTGGGACCTTATCGGGTGGCTTTTTTCAAAAGAGATCAAGAGATTGTCCTGGAGGCCAACCCCTATTATTATGGCGAAAAACCCAAAAATGACATGATCATCATCCGATACTTTGCGGATGCCACTACCATGCGCCTGGCCCTTGAAAAGGGAGAACTTGATTTTGCCTTCAAGTCTTTCAACCCTTCAGATATCAATGATCTTCTAAAGTCAGCCAAAATCCAAACCATTGTGGGTCAGGGACCTTACATCCGCTACCTATGTTTCCAGAACAACACCAAGCCATTTACCAACAAGATAGTACGACAGGGCGTCGCCGCTGCTATCAACAGACCGGAGATTATCAAAAAGGTGTTCCTCGGGCAGAATAAACCCCTTTACTCCATGGTACCCATGGGGATGTGGACGCATACGGATAACTTCAAGCAGGTATTTGGCGACGGCAATATCGAAATGTCCAGGAAACTTCTGGCTCAGGCCGGTTTTAATGAGAACAACAAGCTGAAGTTCGAATTATGGTATACTCCCAGCCACTACGGCGATACCGAAGTGGACATGGCTGCGGTTCTCAAAGCGCAGTTTGAAGCCACCGGGGTGATGGAGGTCAGCGTTAAGTCTGCAGAGTGGGCAACTTACAAGAATAACTGGCGAAACCAGCTGATGCCCGTTTACCTGCTGGGCTGGTATCCGGACTACATTGACCCGGATAATTACACCGCCTCTTTTGCCGGCACCGCCGGCTCCAGAGGAAATGGGATATATTTCTCTGATCCAAAGTGGGATGCGATGTTCGTCGCTGAACAAAAGGAGCCGAATGAAAAAAAACGGGAGGCGATCTTTAAAAAAATCCAGCAGATGTGGACGGATGAGGTGCCTACGGCTCCTATTTTTCAGGGCACATTGTATTTATTTGCTCAGAAAAACATCAAAGGTATTATGATTTCACCTACCCTGCAGTTCATTTATGCACCTATAGAAAAAAAATAACGCTCTTAAAGAAAGGGATTTGCCATAACCGGCAAATCCCTTATTTCTAGATACATACTTAAAATAGCAATAATCATCAATAATACTGCACTAGTTTATGAAAAACCTGCTTAGATACATCATCACGCGCACACTTCTCGCCATTCCCATGATTTTCATCCTTTTGAGTGTTATTTTCGTGGTCGTACGCGTTATGCCGGGCGACCCGGTTTCCGCCATGCTGGGCGGCCATGCGCCTGAAAAAGTCATTGAACAGAAAAAGGAGGAATTGGGGCTGAATAAGCCGCTGATCGTTCAATACGGCAACTATCTGTTACAAATCTGCCGCTTGGATCTGGGAAATTCCATGATTTTTAAGCAGCGGGTTGTCGATGCTATCGCTGAAAAACTTCCGGCTACCATCGAATTGACCTTTTTCGGGATGCTGATCACCCTCCTGGTGGGAGTGCCTTTTGGAGCCTATGCCGCCGACAAACGCAGGTCTGCTCAAGACTATTCAATCCGTTTATACGGTATCGTTATTTATTGCATCCCGGTCTATTGGCTGGGCTTGATGCTGCAAATGGTTTTCGGCATATGGCTGGATATCTTTCCCATCGCCGGAAGAACAGGCGCCAGGATCTTTGTTGCCGGTTTCGATCGCACGGGATTATATGTTTTGGATACGATCCTGGCCGGGAACTATACGGCCCTGGGGGATGTTCTGCTCCATCTGGCCTTGCCCAGCGTGACCCTGGGACTGGTATTGTCAGGAATTTTTATCCGGCTGACCCGGGCCAACATGCTGGACGTACTCAAAGCCGACTATATTCTGGCCGCAGAAGCCCGAGGTATCCGTCACCGGCGGGTGGTTTACAAACACGCCCTGCTAAATGCTTTAGTACCCATATTAACCATGATGGGACTCCAGGTTGCCATTCTGATGGCCGGCGCCGTCCTAACAGAGACTACTTTTTCCTGGCCTGGCATGGGGCGATTGCTGCTGGAACGGATTTATCTGAGGGATTATCCGACCATTCAGGGGATCATCGTCGTTTTTGCGCTGATCGTGGCATTGGTATCTCTGGTTGTGGATATCATTTACGCCCTCGTTGATCCGAGGGTCCGTTATTAGTGCTCTAATATCCGAGTAGCTTATGGTTTCATACAAAGAAAAATTTGCAATTAAGGTATGTTCGGCTGCCGCTTATCCGGACCAGGAGGTGACATGAGGTATTCTCCCACACAAACATTGGCACAATTGATCGGACGCTGTGCGCGTATGGGACAAAAGTACGGTGTAGAATGGTGGATTCTGGTGGCCGGTGCGATAATTATTCTGGGAGTGATCTGTACGGCCGTTTTTGCGGATTCCATTGCACCCTATAGCCCCTATGACCAGAATACCGGCCCTCAACTTGCTCCCCCGAGCAAAGATCATTTAATGGGCACCGATAATTTACAACGTGATGTATTTTCTCGTATTATTTTCGGCGCCCGCACGATTTTGGGGGTCGCTATACTGTCGGCCATCATATCTTCCATTGTGGGCATTACTCTGGGCTTGATTTCCGGTTATTCAGGGGGTGGATTTGACAAAACCTTATCCCTGATTATGGACTCCATATACTCGTTCCCCGGCCTTATTCTGGCCATTGCCTTTGCCGCCATGCTGGAGCCGGGCATCATCAGCATTACCTTTGCCGTAGCCGTTATTTATATTCCGACCTATTTCCGGCTGGTGCGCGGACAGACGCTGACCATTAAGGAAGAACTTTATGTTGAAGCGGCCAGGGCTATCGGTGCCCCCGGAATTACTATATTGGGGAAATATATATTCCCCAATATCATTGCCACCATTGCGGTGGTTTTTACCATGAACGTTGCAGATGCCATCATGATTGAGGCGGCCTTAACTTACCTGGGACTGGGCCTGCCGCCAAGCGTGGTGGACTGGGGCATGGATCTTGCCATGGGCAAAAAGTTTCTTCCATCCGGCCAGTGGTGGCTGATCACATTTCCGGGCGCCATGATCTCACTTTTAGCAGTAGGATTCACCATGCTGGGCGAAGGATTGTCTGAAATTCTGAACCCCAGATTGTTGGAGCGGTAGCGTGAATAGCAATATCCTTGAAATCGAAAACCTGCACGTACATTTTCCTATCCATATCGGGACGGTGCGGGCTGTTGAAAATGTGACCCTGGACTTAAGCCAGGGCGAAGTCATGGGCTTGGTGGGAGAGTCAGGCTGCGGAAAATCCACCCTGGGTTTTTCCATCCTTAAGCTTCTCAGACCGCCGGGTATAATCGCCGAAGGCCAGATACGCTATCATGGCCACAACATCGTTGAGATGAGTGAGAGAGAGCTCCTGGGCATCCGGGGCAAACGGATCGCCATGATTTTTCAAGATCCCTTAACGTCTCTCAATCCACTTTTCCGCATCGGGGATCAGTTCGTTGAAACCATCCAAGCCCATGAAAGCGGCGTTTCAAAAAAAGATGCCCTTGAAAGGGCCGGCTATATGCTCAAACGTCTGGGGATTGCACCGGACAGGCTGCACGAATATCCTCATCAAATGTCCGGAGGCATGCGTCAGAGAATCATGATCGGAATAGCCCTTGTGTTGAATCCGGATCTACTGATTGCCGATGAACCGACCACATCGCTGGATGTCATTGTTGAAGCTCAATTCCTGGATCTTTTAAACGAGCTGCGCCAGCAGTTCAACCTGACCATCCTTCTCATTTCCCACAATATTGGCATTGTGGCCCAAATGGCCGATCGGGTTACGGTCATGTATGGCGGTCGTCTGGCGGAAACCGGCAGCGTCGAAGCCGTTTTTGCCGATCCCAAGCATCCCTATACCCAGGGGCTTCTGACGTCAATTCCAAATATCAAACTTGATCAGACGCAGCTTCATACCATGCCTGGAGCCCCTCCGGATCTGGTGGATCCGCCTTCCGGTTGTGTATTTCACCCACGGTGTCCACGTGTTATGGACAAATGCCGCAGAGAAATCCCGCTGTCGTTTAATGATAAAGGCCATCTTGCCGCGTGCTGGTTGTACGGATGAGAATATGGAAAAGCTGCTTGAAATAAATAACCTGATAAAGCATTTCGCGTTGGAGAAGGGTTTCCTGGCGCAATTGTTTACAAAACAGATGCGGGTTGTCCACGCTGTGGACGATGTTTCATTTTTTATTCGGGAGGGTGAAGTATTAGGGCTTGCCGGGGAAAGCGGCTGTGGGAAGACCACCACCGGAAGATTGGTATTGAGGCTGTTGGAACCCACCTCCGGAGAAGTTTTATATAGAGGAAAATCCATTTTCAAGAATAGTAGGGAGGACATGCGCCGGATGCGCGAAAAAATCCAGGTCATCTTCCAGGACCCTTTGGCATCGTTGAGCCCTCGTATGAGCATCGGGGCATCCATCGGACATCCGTTAAAAATCCACACCTCATACAGCTCTGCTGAAATCAAAGAGTTGACCCACGAGCTCATGGAAAAGGTTGGGCTTTCACCGGCCGGTTTTTTGAGTAAAAAATATCCTCACCAGCTCTCCGGCGGCCAGCGCCAGAGGGCTGTTATTGCCAGAGCACTGATTACGAATCCTGATTTCGTGGTGGCCGATGAACCGATTGCCATGGCGGATGTTTCCGTCAGGTCGATGATTTTGGAGTTGATGGTCCAGTTGAAGGAGGAATTCAACCTTACTTATCTTTTTATCACCCATGATCTGGCCACCTGTAAATATATTTGCGATCGGATTGCGATTATGTATCTGGGACAAATTCTCGAAATCGGTCCGTTAAATGAGGTGTTTCAGCATCCGGTGCACCCGTATACCATATCCTTGCTTTCTGCGGTTCCGGTGCCTGATCCCAAATTCAGGCGCAAACACCCTATTCCGAAAGGAGAGATTCCCAGTGCCGTTGATCCGCCTTCGGGCTGTCGCTTTCATCCGCGCTGCTCGTATGTGAAATCCGACTGTTCAGCTGAACCGCCGAAGCTGGAACAGGTCGGAACAGATCATTGGGTGGCCTGCCCGGTGCGACCGAACATCGGTGGGTAGTGAAAAACCTTATTACCAGGAGCTTCCAACTCAATGTTTTCCGCCAATGTATATACCGAAAGGCGTAAGCGTCTAAAAAAGAATATAGGATCCGGTATCCTGCTGTTTTTGGGCAATGAAGAAAGCCCTATAAATTATCCTGATAATTCCTATGTCTTTCGCCAGGACAGCTCATTTCTCTATTTCTGGGGCCTTGATTTGCCGGAATTAGCCGCCATCATCGATATCGACGAAGATCGGGATATTCTCTTCGGCCGTGAATTGACGATTGATGAAAAGGTCTGGATCGGGCCGCGGCCGGCCTTAAACGAATACGGGTTGAAAAGCGGAGTTGATGATGTGGTAGCTTTCGATCGCCTGCAAGCCGAATTACTGCAGGCGAATCAAAAGGGCAGGGATATTCATTTTCTACCTCAGTATCGCCCGCAAAATTTGATTAGGATTCAGCAATTGCTCGGAATCGATGCAGCGCTTGCCAATGCATCGGCTTCAGAGGCATTTATCAAGGCAGTGGTCGCACAACGATCGATTAAGACCAGAGAAGAGATTGAGCAAATTGAGGCAGCTCTGGATATTACTTGCGAAATGCAGATTCTGGCCATGAACATGTCAAAGCCTGGGATGTATGAAAAAGAAGTTGCAGGCGCCATGGCCGGCCTTTCTTATTCAAGGGGCGGTGCCGGGCTTGCTTTTCCTATCATTTTTACAGTGAGGGGCCATATTCAGCACAACCCCCATCACGGCAATTTAATGCAGGCTGGAGATATGATTGTCAATGATTGCGGAGCGGAATCCGCAATGCATTATGCCAGCGATATTACGCGAACGTTTCCGGTGAGTGGCAAATTCGACCAACGGCAAAGGGAAATTTATACCATCGTTTTTGAAGCCCAGAAAAAAGCAATTGAAGCGATACAGCCCGGCGTTGAATATAGAGAGGTACATCTGTTAGCCTGCAGACATTTAACCGCCGGGTTAAAAGCCCTCGGATTGGTAAAGGACGATGTGGATGCGGCTGTTGCCGCCGGTGCCCATGCCTTGTTTATGCCGGGTGGTCTGGGACATATGCTGGGTTTGGATGTTCACGACATGGAGGGCCTTGGAGAAGATTACGTGGGTTATACGGATGAGATTCAGAGAAGTGAGCAGTTCGGCACCTGCAATTTACGTCTTGCACGGGTGCTTGAATCCGGGTTTGTGATTACGGTAGAACCCGGACTGTATTTTATCCCCGAGCTTATCGATCAATGGAAAGCCGAAAAAAGGTTCGAGGAATTTATTAACTACAACAAAGTCGAAACTTATAAAAATTTCGGCGGCATCCGCATCGAAGATGATGTGTTGGTCCTGGAAGATGGCTGCCGGGTTTTGGGTAATCCCATACCGAAAGCCATAGAAGATGTGGAAGCCTTTTCATCGTAATTTCTTTGAAAGGAGGGAAAAGAGGATGAAATATGCCATAATCTTGGTGTCGCTAGTTTTATTTGTATTTGCCGGAATTCTCCCGGTCACCGGCAATGACCCTGTTGCTCAAAAAGAAAATGGGGCTAAGGCGGCTGAACAGCCCACCTGGGAAATCCCCATTGCTGCCGGTGTCTGGTATCCCACCGACGGCGCCGTGCCGGAAAAACCAATGCGCTATTACCGGATAAGGTGTTGGCCGGGTTGTCATTCCGGGAGCAGCCTGGGTAAATACCCGCACAAGGCTCTCAATGACAAGCCCATCTGGCCTACTACCACTATAAATATGCACACCACCGAGTCATCAGGCCAGCAGTAAGATATGCGCTCTGGTTTTAGCTGTAGAATGGGCAGGAAACCAATCTATAGTAGAACAACTTTGGGTTTTCTTGGTATCTGGTCAGTCGAGGAAATATTGGGGTCGGGTAGAAATACGGCGCGCTCAGCTTTAGGCGGAGAGTTACCATCGTGCACCCTTTCGGCTTGTGCAGTGGGTTCCTAGTTCCACCATGGCTAACGTTTCCGCAAG
>JAFDFZ010000150.1 GCA_019309565.1 Deltaproteobacteria bacterium | reverse complement strand
ATTGCAAACTTACGCTATCCGCAGGCCGTATCGATCCCTCGCACAGGTGGCGCTGCGATTTGCGCTTGTCCCCAAAGAAGTCTCCTGTGTGATTGTGGGAGCCGAAAATCCAGAAGAGGTTCTCAAAAACATAGAGACCCTGTCGTTACCGCCCCTTGAGGAAGATCTCCTTGAGCGGCTTCGGCGGGAGTTTGAGGGAAAGACCGAATTATTTAACCTCACCCTTCCACGGTGAAGGTGCAGACCACGGTGCTGAAGCATTTGTTACGAACTGCTCTCAAATTCCAAGTCATGGCCCTCAAAAAGATCGTAAGCAACCGCTCCCTGGCTTTGAGCAGGTGGACTGACATTGAAAATGTGACATAGGGTTGGAGTCACGTCCGCTGTGTGGATATAGCCAAATTTTTCCACCTGGCGCTCGTATCCCTTTTTAAGACCCGGACCGGCGAGCAACAGTGTGGCAAAAGTGGATGAAATGTCGCTTTGGGTTGGAAGAAATCCGCCGTGGTGTGCACCATATACCTCTGGTGCGCCCACCGAGCCGCCACCCACGATTTTCTGCCACTGGGCAAGGTATCCGCTCACATACCCGTGATCCCACACAAAAACGATATCACCACACTGATCTCCCCATTGGCCCAGCAGGTAGGCGTCGCGTTTCGGCAATGCAACTGCTATGGGGGTTCGACCGGTCTGTTCATCTGTCCAGGTTCTCAAAGCTGTTAGCAATTCCGCTTCGATACGATCGTATTCCGGCCCCGGCTGTGCGTTGATGTAAATATCGAAACCTTTAGTTGCTTTCAGATAAGCACGTGTTTTTCCCCAGTCTATATCTTCTTCAGATGCCCAATCTTCTTCGATACTTTCAGAGCCGTTTTTTAATACCGTAAATCCTTTTTCAAAAAGAAACTTTCGAATGTTGGCAATGCGGATGTCCGGAAAGGCACCGTGGTCTGAAATAACACCGACATAAGTGTTTTCATCAGCAGCCTCCCACAGCTTTCCTAGTATGTGATCCCCGACACGATAAGCGCGGCGAAAATAGTCCATGTACTGATCTTCTTTCTTTGAATCATAGCCCGGGCATACCGGATCCACGTAATTGAGGCAAATATGGTTCAGGTAATCATACAGGTGCCAGTGACAGGTAAAAAACGAACAGCCCTTTTCATAGAGCAGGTAATTGGCTACATCAGCGAACCACAGCCCCTGATATTCACATTCTTCAAGAGCCGTGTCAAAGTCTGCAAGGTGAGAATGGTAAGGAACCATGGAAGCATGTTCCTGGTAAGGTCCGAATCTGGCCAACAGCTCTGCGGCCAGTTCTTCAGGATGGGTGAATCCCTCTGTATAGGTGATCTGCGACCGGTAAAGCTTCAGGTGCTCTCCCCCAGGATGCAGTTCTACAAGCTTGAAACGAACCGCTCCGCGCTTTTCTTTTCCATTGACCTTGAAAGTTTCGATGGCCCAGTGGCTCCATTTACTCGCTTCTACTTCCACTACACAGTTTCTACCGTCTTTGTCTCTGCATACTCTGACTCGATCATATCCCTTTCCATTGGAGTCAATAACAAGAAGGTGAAACCGGTGGGCATCATTGCCAAGCTTGGACAGAACCTGGATGGCAGACTCCAATGGCGTTGATCGGCTATGGGGCAGATGCTTCCATCCCTTTGCAGCCTTAAGCTTCGGAATAGAGACCATCTTTTGTTGCTCCCCTCGAACAGCCGTGCCGTCATGTTCGAGTTCAATCCCCTTGCTCACCTGCCCTGTTGTGTAGGACTGACAGGGGGCCACTTCAAAGTCTGTATGGGCATAGCCGGGGTGGGCGAACCCATCGATAACAAAGCCGGCGTTCAGCCCCGAAGGATAGGCTGCTGGGTAATGAATCAAGCCGCTTTTGTATCCGGCACGTTCAAGTGCATTCCATATGCGTTCAGCGGAAATGGCACGACCATCAAAACTATCCAGGCGGTTGTTCGAAGCCAGATCCACCGTCCAGCGGCTTGCACCATGCGTTCCCGTATGGGCGCCGGTTGCCAGTGTTGCCCAGTTGGTAGGTGTCCAAACAGGGAAAGAGGGTTCAAGCTGATTGACGGTTCCTTGCCTTAACATGCGCTCGAAATTGGGCAGGCAGCCCTCTTTCACAAATTTTTTCATCATCGGAACGATAAAACCATCCATTCCAAAAACACAGACTTTTTTTGACATGTATTCACTCCTTTTATCCAGCATAGCGGAAATTAGTGAAATCAGTTGAGGTTTGTATCATAGAACGGAACGTCCCCGAGGATCAAGAAAATCTCTAAGGCCGTCTCCAAGCAGATTGAAGGCCATCATGGTGATCAGAAGGAAAACCCCCGGCCACACGCTCATCCAGGGGGCGAACATCAGGTACTCGTTGCCGTCTTTGATCATCACCCCCCAGCTTGCAAGCGGAGGCTGGATCCCAAGCCCAAGAAAGCTGAGTGTTGCCTCGCTGAGAATCACGTTTCCCATCAACACGCTTGCCAGCACCACGATGGGCCCGATACAATTGGGCAGTGCATGCAGGAACATGATACGCGCGCCGCCCAACCCCTGAGCCCGGCAGGCCTCTATATAATCCATAGCCATCACGGATAGAAACGCCCCCCGGGTTACACGAGCAAACTGAGTTATGCGGTATACCGAGATGGCGATTATCACGTTTACCACGCTGGGCCCGAGCACCGACACGATGGCTAAAGCCAGAACGATTCCCGGTATGGCCATAAACACCTCGACGATGCGCATGATGATTTCATCCACTTTTCCCCTGAAATAGCCGGAGATGGAGCCCACAATAACGCCTATAAACATCGCCAGGCACACCGTGGTGAACCCTACCAGCAACGAAATCTGAGAGCCGTAGATTACCCGTGAGAGTATGTCGCGACCATATTGATCGGTACCAAGCCAGTACTTGGCGCTGGGTCCCTGCCACTGTTCCGCCGTGTTCACCTGCGCATAATGATACGGGGCGATAAGGGGGGCAAAAACGGCCATCAGCACCATCGCGGTAACCACCGAGACACTAATACAGTTGAGGGGATGGGACAAGAAGCGCTTCAGGTGGCCGCGCAGCCGGTTGAGTTTTGTTCTTGGCTTCTCCCGGTCTGTCGTTGCCATTTGGCGATTCATTAATTCTTCCACTTCCTGTCCTCTCATAGGCGGTTTAATCTGTTTCGTGGGTCAGTACCGAATCCGCGGATCCAGAACGCTGTATAGGATATCAACCGTCAGATTCGCTGCCACAAACACCAGAGAAATCACCAATACGATGCCCTGGATGGTAACCAGATCCTTTGCATAAATGGAATTTATCAAAAGATGGCCCATTCCTGGCATGGCAAAGATGGCTTCCACAACCACCGCACCGCCGATCAGGTTTCCAAACTGAAATCCGATTACCGTAATAACCGGATTTAAAGCGTTTCTCAGTGCATGCACCAGGGTCACCCGGCGTGAGGTGAGCCCCTTGGCAACCGCTGTTCGAACATAGTTTTCCGTCAGTACCTCCAGCATGCTGGAACGAGTCATCCGTGCGATCAGCGCTGCCGGATGGGTCGCAATAGCCGCTACAGGCAACACGGCGGCTCGCCAGCCGTGTTCCTGCACCCCCCCGTGCATGGGCAGAATCGGGTATATAAATGCGAATATTAAAATCAGAATCAGCGCCTCCCAGAACACAGGCATGCTCACACCTGTGATTGCAAGAATTCTTGCGATATAGTCCGTAACCGCATTTTGTTTTATGGCCGAAATGACACCAAGCGGTATGCCAATAAGAGCAGCCAGTGCCATGGTACCGAACATCAGGGATAACGTGGTTGGCAGTGCATCGGCAATTAGTTTGGATACAGGATAGGGCTGCACGTAAGATTTGCCAAGGTTTCCGTGGAGCAACCCCTTGGCCCATTTCAGGTACTGCACCAAAAGAGGTTTGTCAAAGCCCATCTCCTTGCGTACACGTTCAATGTCCGCTTTTTTGAAAGTAATATCCCCTTCAGCATCAAGACCCAGCACGGCTAGGGCCGGATCACCGGGTGCCAGATAGGAAAGCGAGAACGCCACCAGGGATATTCCTACGATGGTGGGAATCGCAAACAGTATTCGTCGTGCAATGAATGCAAACGGCATCATCTCTCACCAAAAAAGATCCATCTCCCAATCGCTCCCCAGCAGCAGATTTCAACCTGCTGCATCGGGACCGATCGGATACGTATCGTTGCCGAACCAGAACACCGGCCGGCCCGGCTGTTTATAGGATCACCGGTTTAACCACACACGCCGCCAATCCTGGTGGTTTTTAAGGTAGCTTACATGATGATTCTTAACCAGGTTCGGATTCCAGACCTCCCGGTGGTTGCGCCAGTTAAGAAAGATGTACGGCACATCCTCAAAGATTTGCCGCTGCACCGAGGCGGCAAGCTCGGCAGCTTTATTCACGTCAAGAATCCCGACCACTTCGTCCATCACCTTGTCTACCGTGGGATTCTGATAACCGACCTCTTTGTTGTAAAAACTCGGGTTGGCAGTGGATTCCCCTGCATACAAATTCCATGTGTAGCTGCCTACGGTTGGACCGCCCCTGTACTGCCACAGCACCAGCTCATACTTGCCGGCAAACAGGTTCTCAAGTACCGTGCCGGCAGGCATGTTGCGTACGCTGGTTTTTATCCCCACCGCTTTGAACTGGTCTTGCAATACGACGGAGCGTTCCACGTGTGCAGGCGCAGCGAAAGTCTGAAGATCCAGCTTCAACGGGTTACCAGGGCCATAGCCCGCTTCCCTCAACAACTGCCTGGCTTTTTCCACATCCTGGCGGATCAACGAAAGCGCCTCTGGTTTTGCCTTCCGGTAAGCTGGATGCCAGGGTGGAAACAGGCTTGTGACCATGGCTCCCCGGCCGCGATACACCCTGTCGATGATCTCCTGGCCGTCCACAGCGTATTGCAGGGCACGCCGGACCCGTTTGTCTCGAAGTTTCTCAAGAGAGGTGTTCACCACCAGCACGGTGAAGGTGGAGGCTTCTCCTTCATGAACTTCGATCGGTTTGGCGTTCTCAATCAAGGGCAGCTGAGATTCGGGGAAGGTGAACACATTGGTCAGCTCCCCGCGGCGCAGGCTCAGCAGACGCACGCTGCCCGAAGGGATGGCAATGGCGTGTATTCCGTCGACACACGGTTCGTTGGGACGATAGTAGTTGGGGTTTCTGACCACCTCCAGTCGCTCTTTGGGCTTGAACAGCTTCACCATGAATGGCCCGGTACCTGCAAAGCCTTTGGTGCCGTAATCTCTTCCAAATTTCTTCACGGCTGTGGGTGAGGGGATGAAAAAGGTGCTGGCCAGGTTCCATATAAAATCCGGCCATGGTCGCTTGAGATGCATGCGGATTTTATAAGGTCCAAGTACCTCCAGTTTTTCCAGATTTTTACGCCATATTCCGGTGTATTGTGAAGGGGCGGTCAACCGCTTCCCTCCGGCGATCAACCGGTCCATGGCAAATTTCACCGCCTCGGCATTAAAGTCGGTTCCGTCGTGGAACTTCACTCCCTGTCGCAGCTCGAATTCGTAAACAGTATCGGTGATTTTCCTGGGCATTTCCCTGGCAAGACCGGGCCGATACTTCAGATCCCATGTCACGTCCACCAGCGCATCATAGATGTACCGGATGATGCAATCCGGTGTTGCCTTGGCGCCCGAATCGAGGTGGGCATAATTCATATCACCGTGTTTGATGATACCTCCCGTTTTTGGACATTTCCAGCCGTCATCTGCAGTCAACCCTTGAGAGGGCCACATCAAGCAGACAGCCGCAACAAGCCCTATTATTACACCGAAGCTTATACAACGAAGGGGCTTGAATATTCGATTGCACTGAAATAATCTCATAGATACCTCCTTTCCTGAAAGGTTAAAAATACTTGAAGCATATCTCACAGGCACGCCGAACTGCCAACAACCTTTGGACTGCATGTATCTTGAAGAGCCCTATCTGGTTTTCATGGTCAATTGAGAGCCGAACTGTATGGTGTGAAATTCGGCCAATTGGAAAATGTATAAAAATTTTGTAACAAGGTAAAAATTTGATGTCAAGCATTTGTTGACTTACATTAACCAGTTGTGTTTATATAAAATCACGTTTTATGGTCTAGAGCTTCTAAAGAAAATAGGAATTGCACTACACACGATTAGACTCGCTCAACCTAGGTAAGAGTTACAGAGCAACTATATCAGGAGTATCCCGTGGCATTAATCGATATCAAGGGATTGAAGACGTATTTTTACACGACAGGTGGAGTTATTCGAGCTGTGGACGGTGTGGATTTCAGCATCGAGCCGCAGAAGACATTGGGGATAGTAGGAGAAAGCGGCTGTGGCAAGTCGGTGACCGCTCTATCCATTTTAAGGTTGATACCCAGTCCTCCTGGTAAGATTGTTGGTGGTGAGATTCTTTTTTATCGAAACGGCCACGTAGTGGATTTAGCGCGTTTAAACCCACAGGGCAGTGAGATGCGATCGATCCGGGGAAACGAGATAGCCATGATATTTCAGGAGCCCATGACGTCGCTTAACCCGGTATACACCATCGGCAATCAGATCATGGAGAGCATCATAGTGCATCAGAAGCTAAGCAAGCGGGCGGCGCGTCAGAAGGCGATCGAGATGTTGCATGCGGTGGGTATTCCGTTGCCCGAGCAGCGGATACGGGAGTACCCGCACCAGCTATCGGGTGGGATGCGTCAGCGTGCGATGATCGCAATGGCGTTGTCGTGCAATCCGGCGTTGTTGATAGCAGATGAGCCCACAACCGCTCTTGATGTAACGATTCAAGCCCAGGTGCTGGAGTTGATGAACAATCTGCGGCATGAGTTTAAGGCCGCTATTTTGTTTATCACCCACGATCTTGGTGTGATAGCCAGCATGGCCGATGATGTTGCGGTGATGTATTTGGGCAGGATAGTTGAGAAGGGCAGTGTGTGGGACATATTTCATGATTCAAAGCATCCTTATACCCGCGGTTTGATGAACTCCATTCCTTCATTGTCCAGCCGTGGTAAGAAGCGTTTGGTGCCGATAGAGGGTGTGGTACCGGATCTTCTTGATGCTCCGCAAGGCTGTGGTTTTGGTCCTCGGTGCCCGGAGGCCAAAGATATTTGTTCGACTCGTGCGCCGCAGTTGCGTGAGGTTTCAGCCGGGCATGAGGTGGCGTGCTGGTTGATGGAAGGCAAGCGAGGTGGCGATTGACGGGTAACAATCTGTTGTTGGAGGTAAAGAATTTAAGGAAATACTTTCCTGTGCGCAAGGGGGTGTTTCGCCGGGTGGTGGGTCATGTAAAGGCAGTGGATGACATTGATTTATTCATCCGGCAGGGAGAGACCCTTGGGCTTGTAGGAGAAAGCGGCTGTGGTAAGACCACAGCTGGAAGAGCCATATTGAGTTTGATTCAGCCCACATCGGGCACTATTTTGTTTCGAAGCAAGCAGCTTGCTTCTGGCGGTGAGGGGTCAAAAGTAGTTGACATAGCAACCGCCCCGCCCAAGATGCTCAAAACATTGCGCCGTGAGATGCAGATCATCTTTCAGGATCCCTACTCTTCGCTTAATCCACGGATGACAGTGGCGGCTATCGTGGGCGAAGGTATGCTGATTCATCACACAGTGGACGGCATACAGAGGGAGGATCGGGTGCGCAAGCTTTTACAGGCGGTGGGTCTTAAGCCTGAGCAGATGCGGCGTTATCCCCATGAATTTTCCGGTGGACAACGCCAGCGCATCGCCATTGCCCGGGCCCTTGCACTGGATCCTCAACTGATGGTGGCCGATGAACCCGTCTCCGCACTTGATGTGTCCATCCAGGCACAGGTGATAAACCTGCTTGAGGATTTACAGCAACAATTTCATTTGACCTATCTTTTCATCACCCACGATCTTTCTGTGGTCAAGCACATAAGCAACCGGGTTGCGGTTATGTATCTTGGAAAGATAGCAGAGCTTGCGGCAACAGAAGAGCTGTTCACAGAGCCGAAGCATCCTTACACAGAGGCGCTTATGTCTGCGGTGCCGGTTCCGGATCCGGCTTTTAAGACCAAACGCATCATTCTTCGGGGAGATGTACCAAGCCCGATAAACCCTCCTTCGGGCTGCCCCTTTCATCCCCGATGCCATTATGCCGAGGATATCTGTAAAACCCGCGTTCCTGAATATCGGAATCTGGGAAACGATCATTTCGTTACCTGCCATTTCGCAGATACGCTTGAGCTTAAATCCTTGCAGTTTTAACCTATCAGATGAGCCAATTTCAAAATGATTTAGTCGGAATCTGTTTTAAAAATTTTGAAGTATAGAGAGTTCTTTGAAAACGTGTATTTGGTCATAGCCGACGCAAAAATATGAGCATATGC
>JAFDFZ010000149.1 GCA_019309565.1 Deltaproteobacteria bacterium | reverse complement strand
CAGTAAAATTTGCTGGCCTGGCCATTTTCTGTTTGTACCTCCTTGATAAAAATTGCGGCTATTATGGCACAAACAGAATTATACATTAAAATCATCTTGATTGCAAATTGGAATAAGCTATTCCATGAAACCAATACACCCCATCCAGATATGCCATGATGGCGTGAATATCGGTGTTGAAAAAAAACAACAGGTATCTTTTCGAATCTTTACACAAAAAGGTTATTGATTATAGTGACAACCCCATATATCTAGGCCTTTGTGATCGCAGGCCGATCATCGATATCATAAAAGATCTTGGGATCGATTCGATTTCGATAAATTCCATTTGCTGATGAGGCGATTTTAAATGATCCACTATCCACACCTGTTCAGCCCGATTCGAATCGGAAACTTTACTGCAAAAAACCGTCTGCTCATGTCGGCCATGAGCATTAATTTCGGTGTGGATGAAAAGGGACATGTGACCGATCAACTGACCGAATACTTCACTGCCCGTGCAAGGGGTGGTGTCGGCATGATGCTTGTGGGCGGCGGGGCAGTTCATCCCACCGGGCTTGAGCTGCCGCACCTTCCCGCGCTATGGGAGGATCATTCGATTCCGGCTCTGAAGCGAATGGTAAATGCGGTTCGCGCCCACGATGCAATATTCGGTGTTCAGCTCATGCACGGCGGAAGAAAGTCGTATCATGATAATAAAGTGGCCCCATCCCCACTACCTGCTCCGGCAGTGGTGAAGGGAATTCCAAGGGAACTTACACTTGAAGAAATTAAGGAACTTACCCATGCTTTCGGCGATGCATCCCGGCGCTGCCGGGAGGCAGGATTCGATTTTATCGAGATCCACGCAGCCCACGGCTATTTGATAAACCAGTTTCTCGCACCCAATTCCAATCTTCGCAAGGATCGATACGGAGGTTCTTTTGAAAACCGGGTGCGTTTTTTAATGGAGCTGCTGGATGACATCCGCTGTGAGGTCGGTGCCGATTTTCCGGTCGGTGTACGGATCAACGGTGAGGATTACATCGAAAACGGCTTCGGTCTGAAAGAAGCATTGAAACTTGCTGTACTTCTGGAACGCAAAGGTGTCGCCTACCTTCATGTTTCAGCCGGTGTTTACGGCAGCAGGCAGTTGACCATCCCGCCCATGTATGCCGCCCAGGGTTGTTTCGTACACCTTGCTGAAGCTGTAAAGCTAAAAGTTTCTATACCGGTGTTCGCCGCAGGCCGTATCAGGGTTCCGGATTTTGCGGACCGGATCATCAGAGAGGGCAGAGCCGATGCAGTGGCCATTGGGCGGGCCCTGCTTGCGGACCCGGCATTTGCCGAAAAAGCCAGAACAGGGCGCATTTTGCAGAGGAAATGTCAAGCAACGATCGGTTTTACTTACGCGAACGCCTTAAACGCGACTCTGTTACCCTCTACAGGCGGGTGACGGCGCTTTCCGTGGAATCTGATCGCGTTATTTTTAAAAGCGATTGCCGAAAGAAGCTCCTTGCAGGATACGACACCATCATTATTGCAGAATCCATGTCCGCTGTCCGTGAAGCAAAAAACCTGTTGCAGGGCTACAGGGCAGATGTCCATTTCATCGGTGATGCCAAAACCCCCCGCGATCTTATGGCATGCATGAATGAAGCCGAAGAGCTGGGTCGCTTACTATGATCCGGACGGCATAAGCCGCTTTTATGCCGGGGGCTTATGCCGAAAGCTTCTGGTAAAAGGAAAGTGGTGTCTTATCTTGCGGATCTGTTGTTCAACAACCGGGTTTAATCATCCAATGCCATCTTACCGGGGTTAAGAATGTTGTTCGGATCGAATGTACGCTTAAGGGATTTCATTACCTCAAGCGCCACAGGATCATGCTCAAGCGTCATATAAGGCGCCTTTGAAAGTCCAATGCCATGCTCTGCGGTCAGTGAGCCGCCAAGTTCGATGGCGGTTTTAAAAATTTCGGCCACCGCCGCCTCAACCCGCCTCACTTCCTCCGGATCGCTGCCGTCAAAGCTTACTACCGGGTGAACGTTTCCATCTCCAAGATGACCGACGGTTGGGATTTTAAGATCATACTTCTGTGCGATTCGAGAGGTGGCTTTGAGCATGTCCGGAACCTTTGACATGGGAACGGCCAGGTCCTCGGCAATAAGATTATTATTGATAAGCGCGGTAACCCCATAGGCGGATTTTCGGGCTGCCCAAAGTGCTTGAGCTTCCTTAGCGGATTCGGCCTCACGAACCATGGTGGCGCTATTTCTTTTAAAAATCTCGATAATTTTGGACATCTGAAAATTGGTCTCTTTTTTCGTGTATCCGTCTGTTTCCACAAGCAGGATGGCCTCTGCATCCGGCAGTTTGAGATCGGAATACTGCCTGAAGGCCAGTATCGTTTGACGGTCGACGATTTCAAGCACAGAGGGGAGCACTCCCGAATACGTGATCTCACTTACCGCTCGACCTGCGTCTTCAAGCAAATTAAATGCTGCCAGGGCCGTCGAAGATTGCGGTGGTTTTGGATGAATTTTTAAGGTCATTTCAGTTATAACACCCAGGGTGCCCTCAGAGCCTACGAACAAACGGCATAGATCATAACCTGATGCGGTTTTCATCGTCTTTGTACCGATTCTCATGATACGCCCATCAGGCAGCACCACTTCCATTCCAAGAACGTAATCCCGGGTGGTTCCGTATTTTGCTCCCTTGATACCGCCGGCATTAAGCGCAACGTTTCCTCCGAGTGTACAAACCTTGCTGCTTGCAGGATCCGGGGGGAAAAAGAATCCATAAGGGGCAAGCGCGTTGTCAAGATCATCGTTTATGACCCCCGGTTGAACGATCACCAGGCGATCTTCGATGCTGATTTGAAGAATCTTATTCATCCGGCTTAAATCCATGACAATTCCACCCCTGGCTGGAACTGCCATTCCAGAAAGCCCTGTGCCAGCACCTCTTGGAGTGACCGGAACTCGTTCGCGATTGGCCAGTTTCAATACCTCAGATACCTGTTGAGTTGTCTGCACCCATATACCACATCCCGGGCGGCTGAACTCTTCAGAGGCGTCGTAAGAAAATGAAATGATATCGATCAGCCGGTCCGTGAAATTATTCTGACCGACGATATCCATCAAGACCTTTTTCACCGCTTCATGCATTAAACCACACATCACCTAGTCCCACCCAATCTAGCTGAAAGCAAAACAGATATGCAAAGCGAATGGATGGCCTTAATCGAATTTCACCGGAAAATACTGACAGCCGCCCCTGATTCATGGAAGATTACTCCGTTATGGGTGCAAATTCCAGGCACAAATCACCTCTATGCCTGCCCGAATGAGCGCCTCTGCGGTTAAATTGACAGATCTGTGTTTTTCAAGGTAGTTTCGCTCCATGGCCTGCATCAGGCCCTTTTCTTCGATTTCGGTTTTGCTCATGAAGTAGTCGAATACATCGGAAGGGTGTTCTAAAGTCTGTTCTATTTCGCATTCCCCCCCTTCATGCTTGGCGGCAATGTTAACCACCTCCCTGGCCACTTCGATAAGCTCCTCTCTGCGATTGTACGGCTGCCTCACTATGGAGCGCCATGTTTCCGTGATGTGATGTTCGAAACGCACGACTTCATCCAGACCGAGCATGTTGCGAATCTGGGCTGCTTTGCGAATGGTGTCATTGTTTGCAGAGTTGGAGAGATTAAATCCGATCAGTGAGGTATCCCCGCTGTCTCTGGAGAACAGCTTTGCCGTCATCAGCGTCCAGAGAATGCTGAAGGGATTGTCATTGCCCATAAAAACCGAAATTTTAAACTCATTGTTTATTCCAAGCTTATGGAGCAGGTAACCCACCAGTACAGTGCCTGGATTGATGTTTAATGCCTGGCGAATCCCGTAGGTGGTGTAGTAGTGCAGGTATTCATCCGCCCATTTCAAAGGATAGTCGTTGGGCTGGCCCACCCCGCCGAAATAACCTGCGATGGTATCGGGTCCGCCAAGGTGTACATTGGAACCGTCCGTCCCCTTGGTATCAAGGGTTTCAACATATGTTGCCCCTATGATATTCATGGCAGCAGCGGTTGCCACGATATCACCGTTGTCTTTTGCCTGTTCTTTCATATTACGAACACGAATGTATCGGGCCGGCATCAACTCCTTGTTTTGGATTGCCTGCCTGGCTTCGGCGATCAGCCAGGGGAAAAATTGAAGCGCGCTGATTTCAAGGGTAACGGCGTGTTTTTCATCCATAACCACAGATGCAGAACGATCCGCCAAAATGGCTTCCCTGTAAGACTTCCTGGAAACGAATGCCCCTTTATCTCGTTGCTCCGCCAACCAATGCAGATCCTTCAGATAAGGAGATCTTTCCTCTTTAAGCCGTGCAAGCAAATTTTCCTGTTTTCCAGCCTCCTTTGCTTTTTTGTTGATTTGTTGAACACCGCCATATTTTTCGATGACCGCAAGCAGTTCGTTTATGATGGTATTGTTTGGATCCGTCAGCAATCGATTGATTTCCTTCAGGCGGTTTTCTGAAATTTTCAATAAGTCTCGAAGACTGCCCATCTATTCTTGCTCCTTTAAAATTTGCTGCACGTCGTGCCATTGCCGGCCCGGGCTATCTCTTCTCTTCCATTAGGTTTAGAAACTTTTCGTCCTCTCCTTTTACCATTCGATAACAGTGATCTTCAGTGGGAAATTTACCCGCACGAACCTCTTCACAATAGGCTTTCATCGCATCGGTGACCACCTGGGCGACGTTGCAGTATTTCTTGACGAATTTCGGTGTAAAGGCCTGAAACTGTCCGATCATGTCAGAGACTATCAGCAACTGGCCATCGCAGTGAGGGCCGGCACCGATTGATAAAACCGGGATGCTCAGTTTCCTGGTGATAAATTCTCCCACTTCCGGTGGAATCGCTTCAAGAAGTATCATTTGGGCCCCAGCATCCTGAACGGCATACGCATCTTCAACCACCAGCCTTGCCGCATCGGCCGTACGTCCCTGGGCCTTGTGCCCTCCCAATTGTCCCGAACTTTGAGGCGTAAGCCCGATATGCCCCATAACCGTGATGCCTGAATCGACAATCGCCTTGATTTTATCCTTTATCCGAACCCCTCCTTCAAGCTTGATGGCGTCACATTCAGCTTCCTTTAAAAACCTGCCGGCATTTTCAACCGCCTTTTCCACCGAGCTCTGGTAGCTCATAAACGGCATATCCCCGATAACGAATGTATTCGGTGCCCCTCGTCGCACAGCCTGAGCATGATAGATCATCTGGTCCATGTTCACTGGATTTGTGCCTGAGTACCCGTAAACACACATACCCAGTGAATCTCCCACAAGCAACATGTCCAGCCCCGCGGCTTCCGCGAACTGGGCGGTGGGAAAATCATAGGCCGTAAGGAATGTGATGATTTCATGTTCCTGTTTCATTCTGTAAAAATCCTGAATCATTTTCTTTTTGTTCATTTTTTTCTCCTGTAAGCGTGTTTTTCTGCTGATCCTAATATGCTTCAATCAACTGACCGCTTAAAGAACCGATCACCCGGCTTCAAAAGCAAGTTCACCGAGTACTGCTGATAAGGCACCCGTATGCCCTAAAAAGATCATCAGGGCTATAACCCATCTCTGCTACCACTAATATCCCTCCCTTACCGCCGAGACAATGGCCTTTAAGTTTTCCATGGGGGTTGCGAGTGGAATGGCACATTCGGGACCGATGAGATTCACCCCGGCCTCTATGGCATATCGAGCCTGGCGGTATACATCTTCAGCGGTGCCCTGGTACAGTGTTTCAGGGTTGTTGATGTTTCCCACAAGAGAGATGCGGCCATCTACTTTTTCCACAGCCATTTTTGCATCCACCTGCCATTCGAAATGGTAAGCGTCCACACCGGATTGAGCGAACAGATCCAACCGGTCGGAACAGTCTCCACAGACATGAAGAATCAGGGGCCCATCGATTTGAGAGGTTAGTTTCTGATGAATCGGCAGAAGATATTCCCTGTAATGATAGGCTCCCACCAGATCACCTGTTGCATGATCCGCCAGAACAACTATATCCGCCCCGGCCTGAAACTGCGCCCGCGCAAACGTTAACGTCACCGGCATCAACTGGCAAAGCATCTTGTTTACTCTCTGCCTTTGGTTGAGTCCGATCTGTAAAAGAAAGTTTTGTGTGCCCGCCATATGATAGGACAGCGTCCATGGGCCCATGACCTTTCCAACTATGGCGGCTTTTCCACCGACATGTCGGCGCAGGATCGACAGCGCATCCAAAACAACTTTCATGGAAGGTTTTTCCAACAGGTTATCCGGAATTTCAACGTCCGAGAAATCCGCATGGGGAAATGACTTGTTATCCGGCATCCGATTCCGATCCCCCCAGTCCATCTCGCATCCCAGGGCCGCTGCCTCTTGCTGGACGCTGAACTCAGGCATGACAGTATCAAACCCAAGAAGTTCATAGCCGGCCAACGCCATTTCCGCCATGGCGTTGGGGTTTAGATGTGCTTCAGGAAAAGAAATCCCTGTGGCATCCATAAGATCATGACATACGATTGAAGTGGGATTTGCCACAGGGGGACGGGAACCTCTGCGGCCGTTGAACATCGCCGACATGACAAGGTTATAAGATGAGGTTTTCATTGTTTATGGGTACCTTTCATATTATTGGACCTACCGATTGCCGTCAGAGAGGTACGGCATCTGATCTTTTCGACTCGAACTATAATGAAAGGGGTTGTTTCTGTCAATTGGAAAGCCGATCTCTCAGCCATTCTCTGACAAATTCGGGCAACAGGCTGCAATGCTCAAGGTAATGATAAAGCAGGGGTACAGCCCATTTTGTTATATGATCCATCCAATTAGGGGGTTAAGATTCCGATTTCACGAAGAAACCCTTCCATGTCTTTCCAGAATTTTTCCCAATCCGACGGACAATCATTGTGACCGGAATTATAAGTGATCATCCTCGCGTTTCGAGCCGCGCGGAAAAGCTTAACCCCGTGGGTGTACGGGATGATCTCATCCCTTTTACCATGCAGCACCAGGATGGGACCGGGGTAGTTTTTGACCACCGTCAGATTGTCGAAGGGATCCAGTACAAGAAAGCCTGGAAGAAGATATCTTGGCGCAAAGGAACGGATGCTGGTAAACGTGGACATCAATACAAGTGCTGCACAGGGGCGCTCAGCGGCCAGTGCGCAGACGGCCCCTCCACCAATGGAGCGTCCAAACAATGTGATCCTTGAAGAATCGATGTTGCTTCTTGCCGATATCTTATCATAAGCGCTGATAAACGCTTCGGTAATTGATGATTGGGTCGGTTTTCCCTGCGAGCGGCCATAGCCAGGGTATTCCACAAGAAGAAGCCCGAGCCCCAGTTCGTTGAATCGTTTAAGTTCCTGAGGCCAAAAATCAATGAGCTCCCCGTTTCCATGAGCAAAAATAACGACAGGTGCGCCAGAGGCTTTCTTGGCAGTTGCAGGGGGCAAATACCATGATTCAACTTTTCCGTATGTTGTTTTCAACCATATCTTTTCCAAACCTGCAATATTCGAAGACCCGTTCGGAGCCGATCCTATCAGCATGCGAGGGAAAATCATCATGCGCTGCATGAGAAACAACAGCAGGGCATAACAGCAGTATATAAGAAAAGCCCCTAAAAGGATTTTTATCAATTTTGTCCCCATTCGGTTTCTATTTTTTACAAAATACAGTATAGAGATCAACTTATGCCATATACTCACCTGTTGCCTTCAACAGCACTGTTGTGTGACCGGCATTTGTTACAGGGCAGATCGCTGCAAAACATTCTAATAAGAGCGGCTGTCGGTTTATGGCATTTTAAGTAAACAGGAGCTAAGAATCAATCATTTATGTCTAACAGCGATGCGCAGGATAATCCTGGAACGATCCGCGGGGAACTTGGCCCGCTTCTTTTTATTACAATCATTTTTCTTGTCAATTTCATTGCAAGGGTCATTTTATCCCCGTTGATGCCTACCGTTGAAAAGGATCTTGCCTTAAGCCACACATATGCCGGATCTCTTTTCTTGTTTATATACCTGGGATACGTTGCGGGATTGTTGGGCGCAGGTATCGCGTCTTATTATCTTACACACCGGATGAATATTGTTTTATCTGCTGCGGTTGTAGGTCTGGCACTGCTGGAGATCGCTTCCAGCCGCAGTCTGTGGGGGATACGGCTGGGGCTTTTTTTTATTGGCATCGGCTCTGGTATTTATCTTCCCTCGGGAATTGCCAGCATTACCAGCTTGATAAAAATGCAGCACTGGGGCAAAGCGCTTGCCGTTCACGAACTGGCACCAAATCTCGGGTTTTTAGTTATCGATTAATCGGAGGGTTGCACCTTGAAAGAAGCGCATTACAAACTGGCAGACTGTTATTTCGGATACCTGGCCGAGCGTTTTCCCGTGATGTGCGCAAGTGACGAATTTCATTTTCTGCCT
>JAFDFZ010000148.1 GCA_019309565.1 Deltaproteobacteria bacterium | reverse complement strand
AACTCCCTCCGGCTGGGATGTTATCTCTAATCCACCGGTGTATTTTGAGCGGTTTAAAGGGATGAAGGAGATACCCATGCCAAAGAAAGGTGGTGATATCAGAAAATTAAAAGAGTTCATAAACTTTAATAATCAAAAAACTGGGATACTACTATCAGCCTGGTTAATTGGCGCACTGAATCCTTCCGGCTCTTATACCATACTTATTCTGAATGGAGAACAAGGCACTGCCAAATCAACCGCAGCCAGGATCCTTCGGAGTCTAATAGATCCTTCTGTTGCACCCCTGCGAAAACTGCCAGGCAATGAAATCGATCTAATGATCGCTGCTGAGCATCAATGGGTCCTTTCGTTTGATAATCTCTCCGGGTTAAAACAAATGATGTCTAATTCTCTGTGCAGCCTAAGTACAGGCGTTGGTTTATCCAAAAGAATGAACTATTCTGATAGGGATGAGGTGATATTTGAATCGGCCAGGCCTATAATTTTGAACGGAATTAATGAAATCACCAATAGAGGTGATCTCATTGATAGGTCTATAATCGTTCAGTTTGAACCAATTCCTGAAGATCAACGTAAGCTGGAAAGTGATTTGTGGGAAGAGTTCGAACAGGCCAGACCAGGTATTTTAGGAGCCGTACTTGACGCAGTAAGTTCGGCCCTGAAGAATAAAGATAAGGTGGATAAAAAAAGTTTGCCGCGTATGGCCGATTTTGCCAGATGGGTTATGGCGGCAGAACCTTCTTTGCCCTGGAGTGACGGTCTTTTTATCGACACCTATAATGAGAATCGAAAAATTGCAAAAAAGGCCGACGTCGAAGCCGATCTTGTTGCAACGGCTATCATCAACTTTCTTAAAGAGGAGCAAAATCCATGGTCAGGTACGACAACTGAACTCAAGGACAGGTTAGAAGAAGTTCAAGCAAACAGTACTTTTATCTACAATAAAAGTTGGCCGAAAAATGTGAGTTATTTTTCGAACAGACTTACCAAAGTTGCCCCGGCATTGAGGTCCGAGGGAATCAATGCCTCCAGAAAGACGATAAAAGGTTCCAAGAAGTGGCAGGTGGAGTATATCTGATAGGGTGTCGGTGGGTGTCGCTGAGGGTGTCGGCACCCACCCGACCTAACCTGTCGATTTTCCTCTGAAAACCACCACAGGGTGCCGAGGGTGTCGGTGGTTTTTATACTTTTATACAAGAAGTATATATAGAATATTTTTAGAGGAAGATGACAAAATATATCAAAATAGAAAGACCGACACCCTCGACACCCTCGAGTGTAAATCCTTGATTTTACACGATATCAGGGTGTCGCTAAGGGTGTCGGCACCTACCTAAAGATAACAATGATTCATCTCACAAGGTATCTAAAGAATCCCCCCAGAAAGCATTTCTTTATTAATAACTACTCTAAATCCCAACAATTCTAATATCCGAAATAATAACGAGACCTCCAGGTCGAGTATGGTACAACGATATCGTATACGCTCCGGCCTTTGGCCGGAGCGGTACTATTGATGTCAACCGATTGGTTGTTGATCCCGAAAGGTTTCGGGATGATAACCAGGAGATGACGGCCCCCATGAAATGGGGGCCGTATACACACGTACGTCCGATGGCAACCCGGCAAGAAGCCTCGACGGGCAATCTCTATTATAGGAAGAATTGAGAAAGAAAAGGCAAATTCCCTTTTGCTTTATTAGGCTATATAATATTAAGTCTGAACCAACGCAAAGGAGGAATGATATGCCTCATCCTTCAGGTGGATAAGGAAATCACTTCAATTTTTTGCTATGTTACTTACAAATGCATTTTTTTAATATTTGTTGCCTGAAACGCTTTTCCTGAAAAAATGTCAATAACAATCTTAAATTGTTGAAATAAATGATATTATTACTCAAGCCCGCTGTAACTTCCCCGCCGAATAGCAGGTTAATCGCAGGATTGTATTCATCTGATATTTTTAGTAAGGTGTAATCACTATTCAAGCTCTGTTGATTGAGTAAATTCAATATGTATTGGATATCATTTAAAAGGAAAACATAAAGGTAAAGCAAATAGATGTTGAGGAGAAAATCTTTGGCTAAACCGAACCAAACAGAAATTACTAGTATTTACAACGGTGAAATCGTTGCAGGTTCACTGCTAATCCCCGAGAGTCGAAAAATTGCGGAGCTTCTCTTGGAGGGGGTTGATAAAAAAATGTGGCACCGAGCCGTTGTGGTTGATAACGTGCTTCAAAAGAGGAGCATTGCCACAGCCAAACGGCAGGCCAAGCTGATACGAAACCGCTTAACACTGATGACATCGGATATTTGGGAGTTAATAATTAATGGATCGTCCGAAATCACCACACAAGCCCTTTTAGCCGCCTCTATCAAACACAGCCGCCTACTCGGGGACTTTATGGATAAAGTCATCCGAGACCATCATCGAATCTATAATAAGCAATTAACCCAAAAAGCTTGGGACAACTATTTCGAGCTTTGTGCAAGGATCGATCCTGTCATTGATAAATGGTCAGAGACAACCAAGAATAAACTTGGTCAAGTAGTATTCAGGGTCCTTGCGGAGGCTAAATATATTGATAATACAAAATCACGGTTACTTTTACCTGTGGCGGTAACGACTGAAATTAAAAAATATCTTGTTGATAATGATGAAGATTATGTTCTACGATGTATGGAAGTCAACCAACAATAGGGGAAGGCTATGACAAAATTTGAAAAGAGGCTAAATCAAATTCTGGATCGCCTAACTTCTAACGACTTGCTGCAAGGAACTGGTTTGGGCAATGAACTAGCCTTTTATATTTTTGATTATCCTCCTGAGGAGGAATTATTGGTTCGTGATCATATCAAGGTATTGTTGAATTTATTGCCTAAAAAGCAGCCAGACATCAAATTTATACATATCAATCTCTTCGAACTTTTAATCAAGTATCTCAAGAATCGCAATCTACTGGACAGAGCCATCATGCTTCAGAGGGGCAAGGGAGATAAAGAGACATTCAAGGCCCTCAAAGCACCTTTGGATGCTGGCAGGATCGCCAAAGTCTTCACCGAAGAAGCCAGGCCTGCTGAGCATGATTTGGTTCTGGTGTCAGGGGTGGGAAGCGTCTATCCGCTTATCAGGACCCACAGCTTATTAAGTAATCTCCACCCACTGATGGATTCCACCCCTTTGGTCATGTTTTATCCTGGAGTTTATTCGGGACAGTGGCTGCGTTTGTTTGGGCGCTTGGATGAGGACAACTACTACCGAGCTTTTCAACTGGTACCCTGAACTCACGATAATTGGATGTATAGAAGGCTTTAGTTATTCCTGTGACTCGAATATGGAGCAATAGGAGGCATGGATGAAGATTAAAAAGATTTTTACCAAAGACTTGTTTCGCCCGATTAACGGCGTTGTTAAAGCTGAACAGCAGGATGACGCAATCGTCTGGCAGGAACTTGATGAATACGTTGTCACGCGTGAGCTTGATCGACACCTCAGGAAATTCTTAAACTCCTATATTAGCGCAAAAGACCATTATAAAGACCCGGTCATTGCCGGACAGATGGGTGTCTGGGTTTCTGGTTTTTTCGGTTCGGGCAAGAGTCATTTTATTAAAATATTGTCTTATCTCCTCAGCAATCGTGAGGCTCACGATCCCGACAGCCAGGATACCTGTAAGGCGATCGATTTCTTTTCTTATAAGATCAAAGACACAATGCTTTTTGCGGATCTAAAAAAGGCAACGCAAACAGATACCGATGTTATCTTGTTCAATATAGACAGTAAAGCCAATGCCGCCGATGGACGGGCTGCCCTCTTATCTGTCTTTTGGCGGGTATTTAACGAAATGCAGGGCTTTTGCGGTGAACACCCTCATATCGCTGAATTAGAACGCTACCTTGTCAGCAAAGGCAAGCTTGAGGAGTTTTGTGAAGCGTTTAAAACGCAGACCAAAACTGATTGGAAAGAAGAACGAGATGCCTACCGATTAAGGAAGGATGAAGTAGTTCAGGCTCTTTCTACCAGTTTGGATATGACCCAGGACTCCGCTAAAGAATGGTTTGATAAAGCGGAGGATGAATTCAATCTGAGCATCGAAGGTTTTGCTGAGCGGGTTAAGGAATATCTGGATTCCAAAGGAAATAACCGCCAATTAATTTTTTTAGTGGATGAAGTGGGTCAGTTCATCGGGGAGGACACCCATTTGATGCTGAACCTTCAGACCTTGATCGAAGATTTGGGACGGATTTGTCAAGGTAGAGTCTGGGTCGTCGTGACCTCCCAGGAAGACATTGATTCGGTTCTTGGTGAGATCAAGATATCCAAAGCCAATGACTTCTCTAAGATCCAGGGCCGGTTCTACACTCGGCTCTCCCTATCTGGTTCTAACACCGATGAGGTTATCCAAACGCGTCTACTTGAAAAGACGGAAGATGCCAGACAGGAACTAACCGCTCTTTTTGAAGATAAAGGGGAGATCCTCAAGAATCAGCTCACCTTCAGCCATGACAGCGCTACCTTGAAAAATTTCAACACTGGTGATGACTTTGTCTCTAACTATCCATTCGCTCCCTATCATTTTAAACTCGTCCAAGAGACATTCGAGGCCATTCGCAAGGCAGGGGCAACGGGATTGCACTTAAGCCACGGCGAGAGGTCAATGCTGGATGCCTTCCAGTCCGCAGCCAAGAAAATAGCAGACAAGGAAATCGGCGCTTTAGTACCTTTCTATGATTTCTACCCATCCATTCAAGGCTTTCTTGATTCGGTTGTAAAACGCAGCATTGACCAGGCTGGAGAAAACGCCGGTCTGGAGAAGCCCTTCGATATCCAATTGCTACAAGCCCTGTTCCTGGTCCGTTATGTTAAGAGCATCAAGCCAAACGTTGACAATCTGGTTACCCTTTGTATCGACGAGGTTGACGCCGATCGGCTCGCCTTGAAGCACAAGATTGAAGAAGCACTGCAAAGACTTGAAAAGGAAAACCTAGTCAACCGAAGTGGCGACCTCTATTTCTTCCTGACCAACGAGGAGCGTGAGGTTACCAGAGAGATTAAGGGTGTTGAGCTGGATTCAACGGCTGAATCGAATTTCCTGAGTGAAATAATCTTTGACGAAGTATTGAAGCGTAAAAACAAGCATCGCTTTGATCAGTATAAACGCGATTATTCTTTCAGTCGTATTTGTGATGGCATTCCTTATGGCGCGAAAGCGGAGCAGGACATAGTCATTGAAGTCATTACCCCTCTATATGACCAATTCAGCATGTTTAATGAAACCAAGTGCATCATGCACACAAGTGAATACAGCCGTGCCTTGATTGTACTCCCTGAACACAAAGATTTACTCCGGGAAGTAAGAACATTTAAGCAGACAGAGAAATACATAAGACTCAAGAGCGATTCGGCTGCATCTCCAACTTTGAAAAGAATTTTAGAGGACCAGTCGGCTGATAACCGTTCGAGGAAGAGTCGAATCATTACCATGGTGAATGATTTAATGGTCAATGCTGAATACTATGCCCTTGGTAATACTTTACAGGTTAAGGGGAATACTCCCGGTTCCGCGGTGGATGAGGCCCTTAATTTCCTCATTCGGAATAGATACAACAAGTTTGGCTACTTGATCCATCTGTGTGAAAATCCCCAACAGGAGGTTAAGGCGGTTCTTCTCACCGATGATCTGGGGCAACAGCAGCTTAAGATGGATCTGGGCACCGTGAACGCCAATGCCCTCAAAGAGCTTAGGACCGTCATTAATCTTAAAAAAGCCAGTAACCAGACCGTTATTCTAAGCGATCTTGTGGAACAATTTTCAGGCGGGTACTTTGGGTGGCCGGAATGGGAAGTGGTTCTGTTAGTAGCGCGTCTTTTCATGGGCGGGGAAATAAGCCTGTCTTCTGAAGGAGCGAAGCTCCAGCCAAATGAAGCGGTTGGACCCATGACCAAAACAGGGCAATGGAAGACTATTAAAATTCATAAGCGCAAAGTAGCTGGAGAACGGGATATTAAGACGGCGCAGAAGCTCGGTCAGGATTTATTTGGCTCCATTGGTGGAGATAAGCAAGATGACTTGACAGCCTTCTTGAGAGATGAACTAACGAACAGGAAAGCCAACCTGGATTCCTTCAGGCCTCTGGCCAATACCGGAAATTACCCTGGTAAGATGGAAATCGATGAAAGTCTGGCAACGCTTAATGCCATTCTTTCTATAAATGATCCCTATGAATTCATAATAGAGTTTAATAAACGCAGAGATGAACTCTTGGAAGCCTCAGATAATTTTCATGACCTGAAAGGTTTTTATAATAATCAGATTAATACCTGGGAAGCTCTGCACAAGGCAATTGAAGAATTAAAACCTAACGCTACCATTTTAGCAAAGTATCCTGAGGCTGCTTCCTCCTGGGAACAGATGACCCAAATATCTGAAGCCCCAGCCCCTTATGGAATGATTAAAGAAGTTAATGGTTTAATCTCCAAGGTCAAAGGAGTCAATACCAGGGTTGTTGAGGAAAAGCAGGCGTTCGCAACCGCTGAAGTGGACAAACTGATCGAGAAGCTTAAGGGTGAGTTGGACGCCAAGGGAGCGGATGGGGGCCTGCGGAACAAATGCCTGTATCCGCTTCAAACTACGAAAAAGCAGATCCAGGGAGACACCAACGTTCCCCAAATCATGTATCGGCTTGATGAAGCTAAGGGGCAGTATGACGAAGCCCTGGGGCACATCGAGGAAGCCTTCGGGCCCAAGGGGGATAAGAAGCCACCCAAGCCCGTGAAGACAATCACGCCTTCTAATTATACCTCTAAGGTCTATCTGGAAACGGAAGAGGAGGTGGAAAGTTTTGTCTCCAAAGTTCGGGATGACCTTTTGGCAGCGGTGAAAAAAAACATGCGGATTAAAATACAGTAGTTGGGCGAAGGTATCAAAAGTGAATATCAGCAAGATTAAGACATATGCTCCTAAGGCCAGGCGGGATTTCATTCAGGCGGTATCGGATAAGGCAAAGCTCTTGGGATTGTCAGAAAAGAAGGCTGAGCCGATAGATTTCAATGGTGAGGTCGCCATCATTGGAGGCCGGGCTTTTCCCAGGAAGGTTGGTGAACTCAGGCAAAAACTCGAAAAGCGTATCGAGCGGGAAGGCTTTGGTCAGGTAATGGAAATCACGGCCTACACCTGGTTCAACCGCTTCATGGCGCTTCGTTACATGGAAATCCATAACTATCTGGATCACGGTCTCCGGGTCCTGAGCAACCGTTCCGGATCGGACACCCCTGAAATATTGGAGCAAGCCGCCAATGTTGATCTGCCTGGTTTAAACAAAGAGAAAGTGATTGAGCTGCGCTTAGCAGGCAATAAGGACGATGAATTGTACAGGCTCCTTCTCATTGCCCAGTGCAACGCCCTCCACAAAGCGATGCCTTTCCTGTTTGAACCGATCAATAACGAAACCGAACTCTTGCTGCCCAACAACCTGCTTCATTCCAATTCGACTATCCGCAAAATGGTGAATGACATTGATGAGGAAGACTGGAATGAAGTGGAAATCATCGGCTGGATTTATCAGTTTTATATCTCAGAAAAAAAAGATCAGGTCATCGGCAAGGTAGTAAAGAGCGAGGATATACCTGCCGCCACCCAGCTTTTCACTCCCAATTGGATTGTAAAATACATGGTCCAGAACAGTCTGGGGCGTAAATGGCTGGCAACCTATCCCGATTCCCCCCTGCGGGATAAGATGGAATATTACATCGAACCCGCTGAGCAGGAACCCGAAGTCCAGGAACAATTGGACGCCATCACCCCCAGGGAACTCCATCCCGAGGAAATCACCTTCCTCGACCCGGCCTGCGGGTCGGGGCACATCCTGGTTGAAGCGTATGATATTTTTAAGGCAATTTATCTGGAGCGCGGTTACCGCACCAGGGACATCCCCGGGTTGATTCTGGAAAAGAACCTCTATGGGCTTGAGATTGACGAACGCGCCGCTCAGATGGCGGGGTTTGCCCTGATGATGAGGGCCAGGCAGGATGATCGACGCGTCCTGAGTTCGGAGAATGCACCGTCCTTGAACGTCATGGCCTTACAGAGCAGCCAGGGGCTGAACGTTGAGGAAGTCGCCAATATCATGGTGACAGAGAAAAAAGAAAAGCTGGTCGGAGGGGACAAACTATTTGACGACCTGGATAGCCAACCATCCCTGGAAATCAGGCAGGAATCAGGCCTGAACAAGAATGATATTGCCGAACTGATTGCCCTGTTTGAACACGCCAAGACTTTTGGGTCATTGATTCAAGTCCCTGATGCATTAGTTGACAGACTGCCTTCAATCTCCGAGGCATTGAAAAGAGAAGACAAGGAAGTTTTTATTGAAATCCTCAAGCCTTTGGAACCGATTGTCTGGCAGGCTGAGATATTGGCGAAGAAGTACGATTGTGTGGTAACCAATCCGCCGT
>JAFDFZ010000047.1 GCA_019309565.1 Deltaproteobacteria bacterium | reverse complement strand
GGAAAGCTTTTTGAAACAGGCATTGAGTTACCTTGAGTTCGTTTCGCCCACCAGTCCCGACGCACCAAACGTTTACCCTCTTTATGAGGATTGGGGCTTTTCTAACTGCATTACAGTACTTTACCTCGTGGCACCAGGAGAGGATATTGACAATACTGCTATTGGGCGTTTCTATTCTGCCAAACTCATTGCCCGGTTGCGGAAGCGCAAACTCAACTGGGGTATCCTGACCGACGGTACCCGCTGGAGGCTTTACTCCACCAAGAGTTCACGCCCCTATGAAGACTTCGTGGAACTGCCATTGGCGCAGACCCTCGAGAATAACGACGAGGCGGAATACGGACTCTTTGAGCGATTTTTCCATAGGGATTCCTTCGTTGCGGACCTGCCTGCCGAAGCCCCTGCCCTCGCTGGGTGTAGCGCAGCAGGCGGGCCGGCGCAGGCAGTAGAACCAGAGGAACAGGACAAAGACGCTGGGCAAGATCAGGTTTCAGGCATTTACAAGTGCCGGTTAGACCATGACAGGGAAAAATCTGAACAGGACCTTGAAGAAAAGGTTAAGAAACCGTTCCTTGCCCAGGTGGATGAGGTGCTGCAGTACATCTGCAATGGTTTCATTTTTGACACGAAGAAAAGCGGCGAAGAATACACTGATAAAGAGAGAGCCGAAATATTCGAGAGCGCTGTTAAGCTCATTTACCGTTGCCTGTTTCTCTTTTATGCCGAGGCCCGGATGCTGCTGCCGTCCGACCCCGAGAAAGTCGAGCTTTATCGACAGCACTCCATTCAAGCCCTCTGCCAGGAGGCCCGTATGTTCCGCTGGGGCACCCGCCGAGACACGGATCAGTACGATCTTTGGAAGCACCTGAAAGGCTTGATCAACGCAGTAAACGATGGTGATCGGGAATACGGCATCATGGGTTATAACGGCGGCCTGTTCGATGATGAAGAAGAAAAATTCCTGGGTCAACATCAACTGCGCAACGATTTCCTCTCCCGGGCGCTTTACTTGCTTGCGTTCGTGGAGCCCTACGATAACGAACCGAATAACGAATACCCAATACCCTACGAGGACCTGGAAGTCCGCCATCTGGGTGAACTCTACGAGACCATCCTGGAATACACGGTCCAGCTTGCCGATGCCGACCGCATCCGCCGCCGCACCAAGAATGGGGTTGAATACTTATTGGCCTCTCAGATCCAGAAACGGGCCGGCGACACGCTGATCAAGAAGGGCGAGGTCTATTTCGGTGAATCCGCTTTGGAACGTAAACAGACCGGCTCCTACTACACCCCGGAATCACTGGTTCGTTTTCTCAATGAAAAGACAATCATTCAGCCGCTTCGAGAGACCTTTGCGCGTGAATATCGTGGCCGTTTTGACGAGTTTTTGGAGCAGGCTCGCAAGGGATATGATACCGGAGCACGGCGCGGTGCAGCACAATCTGCCGCTGCCCTTGTCGAGCGTTTCGCCGAGGAAGAAGTTCTAAACTTCAAGGTCTGTGATCCGGCCATGGGCAGTGGTCATTTTCTAGTAGATGCGGCCAACCAGATGGCTGGGCTGGTCGTCGCTCTGCTCGAGGAAGTGCCTTATGTCAAGGGGATGACGGTTTCGGTAACAAGCTGCCCCAATGATTGGCGGCGGCGCATTACCCGAAATTGTCTGTACGGAGTTGATCTCAAACCGCTGGCTGTGAATCTGGCCAAGCTCTCGCTCTGGCTCAACTGTTTCGCCGGCGATCACAGATTGACCTTCCTTGATCACCACCTGCGCTGCGGTAACAGCCTGATCGGTATCCGGTCGCTGACTCAGCTTGCATCCATTCCCAAGCGCAAAAAGGGCGGAAAAAGAAAGGACTCCCAAACCGGCGATCTGTTTCCGGAGTTTTAGGAATATGCAGAGGTGCTTGGTGAAGCAGGGCAGGACATTCAATCCATCAACACGATGGACGAAGACGATACCGACGGGCAAAAGGCTGTTTTGAAGCAGGCAGAAAAAAAGATATCGGCACTAAAACCCCTGGCCGACTTGTATACCGCCTACTTGATGGATTCGACCATTCAGCCGGTTGATTACAACACGCTGTTTTACAATCTGGCGAAACAGCAACCTGTAGACAATCCATTACTATCGGATCTTCCTGAAATTCTGGACAAGGTCGAATCGTTTACGGAACGGCACCGTTTTTTCCACTGGCCCCTGGAATTTCCAGACGTTTTCGGCTCCGAAAATTCCTCATTCGTAATTCGTAATTCTCAATTGAATTGCGGCTTCTCCACCACCGTCGGAAATCCGCCGTGGGATATTGTCAAACCCAACTCGCAGGAATTTTTCTCGGCCTATGATCCTAAATTCCGATCCTATAAGAAGCAGGAAGCGAACCGCGTTTCCAAAAAGCTGATGGCCGACAATCCGGCGATTGCAAAGAGGTGGAAGGAATACTGCGATGGATTCGCCAAACAGAGCACTTACTTCAAGGAGCCTTTGAGCTACACTGCCCTGGGCAAGGGTGATATCAACACGTTCAAGCTCTTCCTGGAACAGTTCTTCACCGTGCTGGCTGACGGTGGTCGCATGGGGATCGTGGTACCCAGCGGCATTTACACCGACCAGGGCTGCCAACCCCTGCGGGAGATGTTCTTCAACCAGAGCCGGATTGAGTTTCTTTACGGCTTTGAGAACCGCCGAGCCGTCTTCAATATCCATCGTAGCTTCAAGTTTGTCCTGTTTGGAACCCAAAAAGGCGGAAAGACCGACCGGTTCAAGTGCGCCTTCATGGAGCACGACCCTGAACGGCTGCCGGCGATTGATGCCAACGCGCTGAAGATCAGCGTAAAGCAGGTCAAGAAGTTTTCGCCTGATACGCTGAGTGTAATGGAATTCAAGAGCCAGCAGGATATTGATGTCACCGCCAAGATTTACGGCGACTGGCCGCTGCTGGGGGAAAAGCTGGAGGATACCTGGAATGTGAAGTTCAGGAGTGAGCTTCATATGACCAATGATAGTCATTTATTCAAGACAACACCGACAGATTGCCTGCTCTATGAAGGCAAAATGATATGGCTTTTTGATAGTGCCTTTGAGCAACCGCGCTATTGGCTGGACAGGGATGAGGTAGAAGAGGCGCTTGGGGAGAATGCCTGGGAGGGCAGGCATTATCGGGTGGGGTTTCGGGATGTCGCTGCGAGCACTAATGAAAGAACGTTGATTGCGTCGATAGTTCCTCCATACTGGATAGGGAATACATTACCAACAGTAATTCCGAAAGACACAGGCAAAGGGTCAAACGGTCCGAATGATTTAGAAGGAATATGGTTAGCTACTTTTCTAGGATCATTTTGTGCCGATTTTGTGATTCGTCAGAAGATTACGAATCATATGAATTTCTTCTACATGAAGACGATTCCTGTCCCGCGAGAGACGGAAAGTGCTATTCTGAAATCATTTCCTGTTGTTATAGCCAAATCCATGAGGCTTATTTGTGTAAAGGATGAATTTAAGAAGCTTTGGGAGAACATTTTTTCGAGCGACTGGCAATCCCCCGAATTCTGGTATCCGCCGTCCGCACCCATCGACAACTACGGCCCGGCCTACGAGCAGGAGATCCGCCGTCGTCTACGGGACGAAGCCAGAAACCTGACTCCCGAGTGGGGGCCGCACTGCGGTGTGCATGATCGCCTTCCCGACCGGAGGGACATTGGCGACCGGGCTCAATTGCGTGCTGAGATCGACGCCTACGTGGCCCATCTCTACGGCCTTTCCCGCGATGATTTTGCTTACATCCTCGACACCTTCCCGGTGCTGAAAAAGAAGGAAGAAAAGGCCTTTGGCGAGTTCATGTCCAAACGCAAGTGCCTGGAGGAGTATGATCGAATCTGTAAATTAGGAATTACGAATTACGAATGAAAAAGAATGTTGTTCAGGAAAAGAGTTATGCATTTGCACTACGCATAGTGAAGCTGTATCGTTGGCTGTGTGATGAAAAGAAGGAATATATTTTATCAAAGCAAATTTTGCGATCCAGCACATCCATCGGGGCCAATGTTGAGGAGACCGTCGGCGGGGTAGTCTGAAAAAGACTTTGCTGCCAAAATGACAATTGCCTATAAAGAAGCTCGCTAGACACACTATTGGTTAAGGCTGTTGCACGATAGTGAATTGATCGAAGAGACAGCTTTTTCCTCAATCGTCCATGATTGTGATGAGCTGTTGAAGCTACTTGGCTCCATAACAAAAACATTAAAAGAGAAAATTCGTAATTCGCAATTTTTAATCCCACAGGGGATGAATAATGAATAAGGGACGAATTAAGATAAGTGGACCCGTGCATTACAACGAAGGCAGGTTTCCACCCGGGAATCTGGACTGGCTACGACTGGTGCCGCTGATTGGACCGGCCAATGCGGCAGTAGCTCGTTATGACGGCATGTTGGCCGCCATTCCCAACGCCCATGTGCTGTTGAGTCCGCTCACCACTCAGGAGGCGGTACTGTCCTCGCGCATCGAAGGCACTCAGGCCACTATGGGAGAAGTCCTGGAGTATGAGGCCCGGGGCGCTATGGGTGAACCGACTTCTTCTGTGGAGGTCGACATTTGGGAAATCCTTAATTACCGCAAGGCGATGTGGACAGCTACCGAGATGTTGAAAGAGCTGCCCCTGTGCCAGCGTATCATTTTGGAATCCCACAAAATTTTGCTCAACAGTGTGCGCGGGCACGGCAAGTCTCCAGGCCGGTATCGCAAAATTTCGAACTGGATCGGACCAAAAGGATGTTCCATTGAAGAAGCGAAATTTGTGCCGATTGCTGCAGAAAAGTTGCCGGAAGCCATGTCCCGCTGGGAAAAATATATCCACGAAGACGCGCCTGACCGGCTGATTCAACTGGCCCTGCTTCATGCGGAATTCGAGGCTCTTCATCCTTTTCTGGATGGAAATGGCCGCCTGGGTAGGATGCTGATTCCGCTTTTTCTGTATCAGGCCGGACTCATCAAGCAGCCCATGTTCTATATTAGCGCTTACCTGGAAAGCCATCGGGGTGAATACTACGAGCGCTTGCTGGCTGTCTCCCGCGATGACGACTGGTCAGGCTGGTGTGCCTTTTTCCTGAATGTCGTTAAGGTCCAGGCCGAAGAAAATCTCACCAAAACTCGGTCAATCCTTGAACTCTACAACCGGATGAAGACTCGTTTCGCCGATCTGACCCATTCCCGGTACGCTATTCATGCCTTGGACTGAGTTTTCGAGCGACCGATCTTCAGGAGTTCTGATTTTGTTCGCTCGGCCAACATCCCCAAACCCACCGCCCAGCGGATACTCAATATTCTCAAGACCGAAGGCATCCTCCGGGAGATCCGGCCCGGCAGCGGCCGACGCGCCGCAATCCTCGCCTTCCCCAGGCTGCTGAATATCGCGGAGGGGCACGATGCATTTTGAAGTTCATGTACTAGTTACAAACCAATTTGTGGCTCACAAACCTAAAATGACGAACCACAACAACCCTTGCGGTTATTTCGTGAGCCACAATGGTAATTCGGCGGGGCAAGCTGGAATAGGCGGATGTACCTTCAGCTTATTCGCCAACTTGGCAAAGAGAAATAGGGCGGAAATAAGGCGGCTTCATTCCGCCTTATTTTGGCAGGAGCAGGAGTGTAACATACGCGCTCATACGTCTTTCGAGCGCGCACGTAATCGCTCGTATTTTTGAGCGCTAAATATGACAGCAAACTCATTACGAGCGGAAAAAATGATGGAGTGAGAGCAACATGGCGAAAATAGCTGATGTGGTCAAACTGAAATCCGGCTACGCGAACTTCGTGGAGCTGAAGAGTGCCTTTGAGGCGGCCCAGGAAAACGCCGACCGCATGGCAATGTATCGCCCGACCAAGGCGCATCGCCAGGCCTTCGAGCGCATTTGTCGAGGTCTCTACCAACCCAACGACAAGAAGTTTTATATGCTTAGCGGGTCTTATGGAACCGGTAAGTCGCACCTGTGCCTGATGACGGCAAATTTTCTGAGCCGTTCCAGTGGTGATCCGGAAATCGCCGGATTTTATGAAAATTATGCCAAGCTTGATCCTGACAAGGCCAAGCTGCTCAAGAACATTCGAAAAGATGGACAGTATCTGGTCGCGATCTGCGACTACCATTCGGGCCGGCACTTCGAAGACGTGGTTATGAAGGCGGTTTTCGAGGCCTGTGAGGCCAAAGGCTTGGACACCGGGGTTGACACTGAATTCGACGAAGCCGAGCGCCAATTGGCCGAGTGGGAGCAAAAGGGAGAAAAGGGCGGCATCCGCAACTTCTATGAGGACTTTGGCAAGGCGCTTGGGGCGGTCGCGCCAGGTCTCACCGTAGATCAACTGCGCTCTGGGCTCAAGGATTATGACTCGGACGTACTCGACAAATTCCGCGATGCTTTCAAGGAAATGATGGGAGGTGTGGAATTCCAGGCGCGGGCCGGCAACCTCATCCCCATACTTAGGAAAATATCCGGTTCGGCCTGTACTGTTTGAGTAAAGCCGAGAAAAAACAGGTTGAGGCCTATTTGAAAGACCTGGTCAAGAAAGGCGCTGTGTTTTTCCGGCAGCAATCAAAGACCTATGAACTGGCGGCAAGCACGGGAGAAGATCCTTATGATTTGATCGAGCGATATGTGTCCAACACAAGACTGCACCCAAAAGATACCGTGGCAGCCTTTTTGGAAGAAGTTGGCGGAAAGCTGAATCTGAACTTCCTGGAGGCGAAAAGTTACAACCTGCCTTTCGGGGAAGACAAGCGATTCCGCATGCGTTTTGTGCGGGCAAAGGATCTTGGGCAGGCGCTATGGAAGGAAATCCGTGCCGAGTGGCAGGAGAATCGGACCAAGCCGAAAAGCAGTTTCGAGGGAACACTCGTTTATGCGCTGTGCGAAGACGAAGGTGAGATCAAGGTCGCACGAGAAGCGGCCAGGACGATTTCGGACGTCAATGTTGCGATGGCCGTACCTCATACCCCACAGCCGTTCACTGAAACACTCTTGCGGGTTAAGGCCTGCCGGTATTATCTCCCGCCCAATGAAGCAGAGAAGATAAGCGCGCAGACCGAGTCACGGTTGCGGGATATCTTTGAAGACCCTGATGACGGGTATCTTCCAATACTCAAGCGAGTGTTAAGGGACATAATGGAGGGTAGCGGTGCCTGTTGGTACTGGCAGGGTGGGAAGGTCTTGGTGGACAAGCCCAAGCAGTCGCATAAACCAGCAGATATGCTCTGTGATGGGCTGTTTAAAAAACGCTGCCGAATTCAAGTCGGCCCTTACAGGAGGCTTCAGCCTGAAGGATCTGTGAAATTATGAATGATGAATGTGGAATTATGAATGTAATAATCGTAAGATAAATTTTCACCAAAAAAACACAGATTAACCATAAACAAAGAAAGGATGAATTCGAGATGAAAAATATGGATTCTATTCATCATTCATCACTCTGAATTCATAATTCTGGAAATGAGAGCGTTTGAATCAAAAGCAAGGGATTATTACGGCGAGGTCGTTATCAACAAAGGACTAATGGCCAAGGCCGGTTTTGGAGCCAGGGCCATACCGGTGTATGTGGGTGAGTGGATCATAAGCCAATTCGTCGACAAGGACGATCTTAGTGAAGAAAGCCGCCAGGAAATTGTCAAAATTGTAACAAATTATCTACCACAGAAGGCGGACAAAAACATTATCTTGAACCGGCTAAAAGAGCAGGAAGAAGTGCAAGTTCTTGATGATTTTCGTGTTAATGTAAATCTGGAAAAGAATGTCCATGAGCTCAGCATACCTGTGTTGGATGTCAATAAAGGCCTTATTCAAAAGGGGATTGTCGATGAAAATCCAATGCTCCTGAAAACTGGCATGTGGGGTATTGGCACACTGAGATATGTGCCTCCGGATGGTGAAGAGGTGATGAAGGGGCAAATCTGGATGGTAGACTTCAAGCCTTTTCAGACACCAGGGGTTGATCTTGATTACTACAAAGAGTGTCGGAAATATTTTTCTCTTGAGGAGTGGATCGATCTATTGGTCTCCAGCTGTCAGTTTAACCCAGAGGTTCACACCCTCCCGCAAAAGATGTTGCTTTTGAGCCGCATCATTCCGCTGGTCCAGCCCAGGGTCAATCAGGCGGAGCTGGCGCCTAAAGGTACAGGTAAGTCTTTTGTATTTGATAATATCAGCAGGTATGCTGCTGTGATTCCTGGTGGCAAGCTCTCGGCGCCAACATTGTTCTATAACAGTGTCAGTAAGCAGATTGGCCTGATCCCGCGTTATGATGTGGTCGTTGTTGATGAAGTGCAAAAGATTCATACAGACAGTGCGGGGGAGGCCATGGCTGCCCTGAAGATGTATCTGGAAAGCGGACGTTACAGAAGGGCCACCGGCGATATGGGAACGGCTGAAGCCGGTTTTATCATACTGGGCAACATTACAATTGGCCCAGACAGGCAACCCTTGTATGAGACAAATGGAATTTTCAAAGAACTTCCTTCATCTTTACAGGAATCCGCTTTCGTGGATCGTATTCACGGCTTGCTCGAAGGCTGGTTCATGCCCAGAATCACCAAACATACCCCTTCCAAAAGCATTGGATTCAAAGGGGATTTTTTCAGTGAAGTTTCTCATGAACTGAGAAGTGATCTCAGGTTTTCGGACTATGTATCACACAGCATGAGGCTTCCCGAGTGTGAAGACATGCGGGATAACAAGGCCATTGCACGCCTTGCAGAGGGATTTTTAAAGCTTCTGTTCCCTGACCTGGAGGTGAGTGAGGAAGAGTTCATTGAGTTTTGCGTCAATCCGGCTGTTCGCATGCGCCAAAACATACGAGATGAATTGGCTAAGCTGGATCAGGAATACCGATGGGTTACGATTAAGAGCGAGCTTCCTGATGAATTCCAGCTTTCGCATCCTGATAGAAAGCCAGAGCCAGAGGAAGAGGGTGAGGTTGACCCCCTTTCTTCCAACAGAAAGCCTGCGGAAACAACAATAGAGATTGCCGATGGACAGAAGGGTATTTCATACGCCAAGCTCTTTTCCCCTTATCTCACCGGAACCAAGCAAATCAAATTGGTTGATCCTTACATTCGATATGACTACCAAATTCACAATTTCATGAATTTTTGTGAGTGTGTGGTACCAGCCCAAGGAAACATTCGTTTGACCCTCATAACTGGTGCCGATTCGGGTGAACAGGAGCGAATTCTCTCTGCCAAATTTGAGGAACTGAAAAGCAGCCTTGAGCAGGATCGTATCTTTTTCGACTATAGCTTTGAAAAAGGCATCCATGATCGTCGGATCGAAACAGACACGGGTTGGCGAATCATATTGGGGAGGGGATTGGATATTTTTCAAAAACCGGAGGGCAAATTTACTTTGGGATTTGTAGACCAGACCAGGCGTCAATGTAAGGCAACAACGATCACCTATACCAAAAGTGGTTGACTATGGGTATGGATCTAATGAGACTTATTGTAATGTGCCTGGTTTTGTGTGAAATTTAAAGATGGCGAAACCATTTTAGTTAGAAGTTACCGAACCGCAGACACCACCTGGGCAGCAACCTGGTAAAATCAGCACAGACCCGGATAAGGGTAACGGGAGAATTCGTCCCAAGTCTGTCCCAAGTCTGTCCCAAGTTCAGCAATCTTTCATCTACTCCATAAAGCACGAGATGCAGCATCCATAGCGGATTTAATGAAGGTCGCAGGTCAGACCAACAGGACCCGTTTTCGCAAAACTGTTTTACGCCCGCTTCTGGATGCCAATATCTTGACGATGACCATACCGGATAAACCAAGCAGTAGCAGGCAGAAATACAGACTTACGGATAAGGGTCGGGAAATATTGAAGCAAAGTGTCAACAATAAAGGTCAATCGTAGATTTGACTCCCTCTTTAATGGGTGACCTTATCCCGGGTTCGATATGGATCAGATACCATCGCTTTTCCTTATCATCATCCAAGCGGCAGGTGCTTAGCTTTTAGATCCCGCCACAGGTTTCGGCGCCGGTCGTGTTTTTTGTGCCACCTGGTTATTAAAACCTTGTATTCATCTTTGTTGAGTTCAAATAACGCCTGAGCCCATCGGGCGTGCCGTTCATAGTCTGACTTGTGGGCATCGGCAGGATCTGGAACAATGTGCCGCAGTTGTTTTTGCCAGACTTCCAGAATGGTTTTAAGGAAGGGATCGGCGTTCATTTCCTTTAGACTGTCGCGCCGAGACACGGTTAGATCATCCTTGGAATCGCTTTCCCCTAAAACAGTTTCCCAAAAATTGGGATATTTCTTTGTGATTTTTTTACTTTGTGAAAGGTCTGTGGTCAATGGAACCAGCCAGAGCCACTGTTTTTTAAACGTTTTTGTATCGTCTTTTAGATTGGACAGCCACTGAGCCAGTTTGTTTAAAAACCACCCTTTCTTGTTCTTAACATCCAGTTGGGCATCGATCAGCCAGTGAATCCAAGTATCTGTAACTTTGTGCGGCTCCAAAAAATAGGGGTAGCTGCGAGCCGCCATTTCATTCTTCCACTGGACAAAAAGCGGAGGAAGCACCCCTTGAGTATCCAATTGGGATAAACGCCGGTATGCGGTTAGAACAGCATTCCATTTTTCAGGAGTATCAAAGACCACCGCCTGGAATTTCGCGGCAGCACCGCGACCGGGATGTTCCAGTTGCATCGCGACATCACTCCATGAATTTAATAAAAGCGTAATTTCTTTATCGCCCTCATCAAAGAGTGTTCTTGTCTCTAAAATGAGCAAAGTTGTTTCCGGATACCAGGCTTTCTTTCTGTAATCCGAAAGGTAACTTGCAAAGGTCTTAACATGAAGGGATTCAGCCTCTTGATAATTTTTATGCGACAGAGCATCATCAATAAGCGGCTTGCCGTACCGCCAATTTTTTGCGAGGTGTTTTCGGCAGGTTTCAAGGTAATTTCCCGGTTCAAACCGCTTTTCAAAACTATGATGAATCTGGTGCCAGGCTGAATAGGTATTGTCCAAATTCGCACCGTGATCACCTTCTTGAAGAAATTCATAAATTTGCCGGCAGGCATCATCCGGGAGTTTAGTAAAGAAACCGGCCATTGCGTTTTCATCCAATGCCACCATCTCCAAAGCGTTTTCAAGAGAAATCGTTTTTTCTGCGAAGCTCCGTCCGGGATGTCTTTCATGCTGCGAGGATAGCCACAGCCATGTCAAGACGCACTGCGTCATGTTTTCCTGGAGAATACAGGGCTCTCCGTGCTCAACCCCCATCCATTCCGGATACATGTCGATCCGCGTATCGATTTCCTCCAGCGCTTTCGAAAACACATCCGCATCGTCCACCTCGGAATAGACCTCTTCGATCAGTTTCAACATATCCTGTGCGATGGGCTCCAGGTCATAGGCGAGACTCGAACCATCAAAATACGGCGATTCCCAGTGATGGTCCTGAACGGCATATTTCCCGTCTTCATCTCCCAATTCACTGATAGCGTCATCAAATTTGCACCAGAGCGAAGCCCAGGACTCCATGGTCCGTTTCAGGGAGGCCAATGGCTTTGTTTTTCCCTTGCTTGCCGATCCCTGATCTGCAGCCAGAATTTTTTTTACCGTCACTGCCATGTCTGGATCTATTTTTATGCACTCATCCATGAACCGATTCAAACCGGTTGAATCGGAAACGACCGTAAGCAAACTGGCGATTTGTTCCAACGTCAACGCTTTCACCAACATTTGCCCGACTGTAGATTTGTTTTTTGGCATTTTTCCTCCCTGACTATTTTTGAAAAGATTACGTTACCTTTTCTTTTACAATATAGATCAACTTCCACCGATACCAGGCATCCTGCCACCGGGGGAATCATTGTAGCATATCCTCTCCCCAGCTTACCATTCCTGCTGAGACAAAAGTCCCCACAAATATATTAATATGGTTGAGAATAGCAGCGTCAAATCTTCGTTTGACCTTTTAGGGTGTTGTTGGGTGATAGAGTATATCCGACCATGATATTTTAGGATGCCATAACATTTGAACGTTATCAAATCTTTCCATCCGGTTATTCTTTAACCGCGCCTGCTGTTAAACCTTGAACTAAAAGTCGCTGAAGAAAAACATACAAAATTATAGCAGGCATACCGCCTACAAGTGATCCGGCCATCAGCATCGGCCAGATGATCCTAAACTCACCGACGGTTCGAGCAATGCCAAGTGTTACGGTGATCATGGGTTCACTGCTGGTAAGACACAGTGCCCAAAGCAGATCTCCCCAGGCCAAAAGAAACGCAAATAAAATAGTGGCAACCATACCCGGGGCAATCACAGGTAAAATGATTTTGAAAAACACCCCCATCCTTGAGCACCCATCCACCATGGCCGACTGATCAAGCTCATCAGGCACCTTGTCGATAAATCCTTTCATCATCCATGTGGAGAAAGGAAGACAGATCGTAAGAAACGCAATAATCAACCCGCTCCGGGTATCATAGAGGCCAACTTTGGTGAGGATTTTGAAATAAGGCCCCACTAAAAGCACCCCTGGAAGCATCTGTGTGGCTAAGAAGAAACCGATAAGAAATTTTCTTCCATTAAAAAGAAACCTTGAGAATCCATATCCGGCCATTGCTCCGAAAAATGTTGATAACAGCGCTGTTGCAAGTGATATGATTGTGCTGTTTAAAAAATAGACACCGAAATTTTTTCTCACCCAGATTCCGATGTAACTCTCAACCGTCAAATTAAGCGGTATCCAGGTCGGGGGTATGCGGAATGCTTCGGCTTCTGTTTTAAGTGAAGTTGACAGCATCCAGACAAAAGGAAACAGACAATAGATACAGACAACCCGATAATCGATTTTGGGAATGCTGTTTTAAAAAAATCCGAAAACAAATTCATGATGCTTATTCTTCCTGGCTTATCATCCAGATATAGGGCAGGCTTACCAGCAACAGGCAGGCCGTCATGACCACCGATATCGCCGAAGCATACTCGAAGCGAAAAAACTGAAAATACTGTTTGTATGTGTATGTTGACAGAACTTCGGTCAATACCCCGGGACCACCCTGGGTCATGGCCTGAATAAGCCCAAAGCGCCGAACCTCCCAAACAATGTCCAGTGCCATTGCAACCACAAACATCTTTCGAAGCCCGGGCAAGGTAATATGAAAAAAGGTGCGAAGCCAGGATGCACCGTCGATGGCAGCGGCTTCGTAATGGTTTTTCGGAATCGCCTGTAAGCCTGCAAGCAGAATCAGCATGACAAAGGGAAATCCCCGCCAGAGATTAACGACAATGATACTGAAAAGCGCAAGTTTCGGATTCGACAGCCATTCAATGGGGGATTCGATGAGTCCCAATTTCGCCAGCACATCATTGATGGCACCGTAAATGGGGTCATACATCCATTTCCACACAATTCCTGCCACCACATCCGGGACCACCCATGGAAGCAGGGCAATGATACGGAACAGTGGCTTTGCAGGCAATGCTCGGTTCAATACCATGGCCACTGCAAGCCCGAAGACAAGATGACTTGCAACGCTGAAGAATACAAACAGGATTGTATTAAAAAAGGTGGTTTTAAAAAAAGGATCCCTCAATAAAGCTGAGTAATGAGAGAGCGTGTAACCGGCTTGAGATCCCCCCTCTGCCCTTATACTATAGAGAACGCTTGTCACAGCCGGAAATCCGAGTACCAGGACAAGTAGGATAACGCCGGGAAGGACAAAAAAAATCCACATATGGCGATCTTTGATACGCATACCCGCCTCAATGGAACCTTAACCGGGGAGAAGCGTGTACTTTCGTACTTTTCACTTTCCCCGGTTTAAGTTGCTATCGAGCTAAAATGGCATTTATCCTCTCATGGGCTTCGGTAATCGCCTTTTCCGGTGTTTTCATCCCCACAATGGCTTCCTGGAGGGATGTTGTGAAGGTGTCCATAATTTCAGGCCATTGTTTTATTTGAGGTTCCACCTCGCCGTACGGCAGTTGAGATGCCAGGACGCTGGCGAATTTATCGTTCAGGATCTCGGGTGCCACCCCGCTTACGTCTTTTCTAGATGAAGTAACCCGGTTGTCTTTAAACCACTTGAGTTCCATCTCCTTGCTGGTGATAAATTTCATCAGCTCCCACGCTTCTTTTGGATGTTTGGTATTTGGGCTCATCACCCAGGAGCTTAACCAGATGGCTGTCGCCTGTTTTCGCTTCGTGGGAACCGGAGCGCATTTTAGCACCTCAAATGCTTTCAGGTCAGGATTGATTTTGTTGACAATGGGCGGTGTCCATCCAGAACCCAATATCATTGCCACTTTTTTCTGAGCCAGTTGTGTGCGAACCTCCTGAGGGTTCATGGCTGTCAGTCCCGGTGGAACAACCTTATGTTTGCTGTAGAGCTCCACAAAAAACGTAAAGGCTTCTTTAGCTTCCGGCGAATCCAGAGCAGAGTGTTTCATATCCGGTGTTAGATAATCTCCACCGAAACTCCAGATAAATGGCCCGAATCTCAGTGAGAAGCCCGGGCTTTTTGCTCCGACCGTTCCGAATCCCCATTGATCCACCTTTCCATCACCGTCCGTGTCCCGGGTCAGTCTCTTAGCATAATCGAGAAATTCGTCCCAGGTCTTAGGAGGTTTATCGGGATCCAATCCGGCTGCCTTAAACATCTCTGTGTTGTAGAACAGCACCATTGTCATGTAGTCACCTGGCATGGCGTGCATTTTGCCCTTGTGCTTCATTAGCTTGAGCGGCAAAGGATACCAGGCATCGAGAAATCCCGGCCCTTCGGCTTCGATAAACGGTGTTAGGTCCTTGGCAAACCCTTTGCTAAAAAACATGGGCAAAGAAAAGGCATGAACGTGAAAGACATCAGGAGCACGACCGGCTGCGGATTCCACTGTATATTTGGTTTCTTTTTCCTTGTAGGAAACCGGTTCTAACGTAACTTTTATGTTTGGATATTTTTTATGAAAGATGGCTATCGCTTCGTTTAGCGATTTGTTCCAGACATCTTCTGTCAGATGCCAATCTGAAAAACGAAGTGAGACCTGAGCTGCTGATGCCGAATCGACTGAAACAATTGATAGGAAAACAATAACGATGCTTGCTATTATACACTTTTTCATTTCCTGCCTCCTTTTATTGTCATGTCATTGTCATCTCATAACTCAGCCATTTCAAAACGATCGGTTTTTTCACCTCCTTTCCCGGCAGATTGTGTCGGTGTTCTCTCCTGCTGGTCGTTTTTTCTTCCATGTTAAAGTGTTGATAATCACCTGTCTTTTTAAGGATCAATATCCAAGCCGTACTGAAAGAGCCGATGATACATCAACAAGATGTTGCTGTATGTTTGGCAGCTTCTTACGGGGCAAATTGTCTTTGGGGCCTACAACACAGAGTGCGGCACAAACCTTTCTGGAGTGGTCGCGCACGGCCGTTGCGATACAACGGATTCCCTTTATGTGTTCTTCGTTATCGACTGCAAAACCGGTTTTTCGGATATGTGACAATTCCCGGCGAAATTGGGCTGGTGAAGTAATGGTTGCAGCAGTCATCTTTTCGAAAACTGTGTTGCTGATGATGTAATCGAGCTCTTTTTTAGGCAACCATGCTGCAAGTAGCTTTCCAACAGCAGTGCAGTAAATCGGCCTTGTAGCCCCCACTTCCTGGACAACCCGTACAGGGCCTTCAGATTCACACTTCGCTACGATCGTAACGACTCCATTGCGGATAACAGCAAGACTGGTTCCTTCCCCTGTCAGGTGGCGTAATTTTTCAAGAAACGGCCTGGCTATTTCGGCAAGCTGTTCCTTGGTCCAGCTGGGTTTAGTCAGACGAAAGAGTTTGGGGGCCAGCGAGTAGGTTAGGTTGTTTTCATCCCTTACTAGATAGCCGAATTCGACCAGCGCACGAAGCAGATGATGGGCTGTGCTCCGAGCAAGGCCGGTCTTGCGAGTGATATCGGCAAGTGTGGAAGGGCCGCCATTGGAGGCGATGACTTCGATTATGCTCAGGCCGCGTTTGAGAGATTGATGTGTTCGGATCGCTTCCATAGGGTTATACGATATTATGTTTCATAGTATAAAATAATAATAAATATTTTATTCTATAGAATAAAACAAATCAAGAAAAAACTACATACCGGCTTTAAAGCCAGTAGCTTTATGGATCAAGGGGTCAAAAATTCAAGTGCAAGAGATCAGCATCCGCTAAACAGCTCTGTATGCAGGCAGCGCGACAGATTCGCTGCCGGGATTGGGAGCATCTGGTGGTAATTGGTTTGCATCAGACAAAGGGCGGTTGAGTTGATTTTTAAGAAATCAGATGTCTCTTTGGTTTTGGTTAACACTAAAATTCGCTCTACCCAAAACGCCAAAGCGTCATTCGTCTTTTTTAACAATGGCGGAATGAAATTCCTTCCACCTTACAAAGGAGATATTCGTGATATCTTTCAGATCGCTTGCCGGGATAACGTTTACGTCCAGCGCAGTCAAATAAAAGCACTGCTGGCCCTTGTGGTCTCCTTCTTTTGAGATCCATCCGCCCTGTATCGGAATCTTTTTACCGACAAAGCGTCTCATTTCTGCACTATATGCTTTTTTCTTTAAAGGCTGAAATACGGCTTCAAAAAACACTTAACACCTCCATTGTAATGAAAAAAAATCAGGCAGAGTTTCATTGACTCTGCCCTTTCTGTTTATGATTAAGCAAACTGCGTACCGGCTTCAAGCAGGCAGCTTTAAGGGCAATGGAAGAGATCGAACCGAAGCCTTCGCCTAAACCCCGTTGTATAATAACAACCCCGGTCTGTTAACCTTAAATGCAGCTAAGTTCATGGCAAAATGGCAAATTTGCATTATTGTTTTACACAACTACGGGAGTAAAGCCGAGGGTTTTTCTTCCAATCCCCGAATAAGACAAAAATTATAGGTTTTATTGGCGCAGGCCTGTTGGAAAAAACCTCCAATTTCAAGCCTGTTCAAGTCGCCTGACTTTGACGGCCTGTTTTCCTCTTGATGTTTCCTTTATTTCGAAGGATACCCGATCAAATTTCTGAAGTCCAAAAAATCCTTCCTGCTCCACCCCGGTTCTGTGAACAAAAACATCGCCATGCTCTTCGGTTTCGATAAAGCCATAACCTTTTTTCTCACTATACCATTTAACGCGCCCTTCTGTCATGACACTTCCCTCTCTTTCCTTTCGGAGTTACCCGCCACCCCGTACTCTTTGATGCAAATCAAAGCATCCTTTCTATGACGGCTTCGGATCTGAGCTTCTCAATGTATCGATCGATCTCCTGTTGCGTCTTTTGCTGCTTCAGATATTCGGTAAGCCTCGGTTTGACTTCCTCGTATTCAATGGTCCTCTCAGGTTTCTTATCAAACACCTTTATCAAGTGGTATCCGAACCGGGTCTCGACAATATCGCTAATCTCGTTGATTTTTAAGGTAAATGCTGCTTCTTCAAACGGCTTCACCATATCCCCCCGCTTGAAGTAGCCCAAATCACCGCCTCTGGCGCTGCTGGGGCCCTGGGAGAATTTCCTGGCAACTTCAGCGAAATCCTCTCCGTCCGCCAATTTTTTCTGTATGGCTTTGATCTCATCCCGGGCCTTGGCCTTCTTTAAGGCATCCGCTCCTGAATCAACTTTTATTAATATGTGGCTTGCCTTTACCTGCTCTGGTTGTTTGAAAGAATCCAGATGCGTATCGTAATATGCTTTGCTTTCTTTGTCTGAAACCTCAATCTTTTGAGCCACCTGCATGTCAATAAGCTCCCTGATCGCAAGAGCTCTTTTGATCTGGTTCTTGATATCGGTTTCGGATATGTTAATGCGCTTTAGTGCCTCTTGAAATTCGCTTTCACTTGGAAATCCCCGCTTGATCTTTTGCAATTGATCCAGGATTTCCTGTTCCGTGATGCGAATCTCGTTCTTTTTGCTTTGCTGGTACAGAAGCTCTCTGTTGATGAGCGTCTCAAGGATTGACTTTTCGATTTGTTTTAACTGGTCTTCAGTAACGACTCTACCCTGCTCTGAAAATCTTTGTTTGACCATTTCCAATTCACCGTCGAATTCAGCCCGGCTTATCGTCGAGCCATTAACAACAGCAACGATGTCCCCTGGAGATACACTCTTTTGAGCGCCTGCCGGAAAAGAAACCAGCATTGCCGTAAATGCCGCAAAGAAAATGATGATGACGCCAATCCGGCGCTTAAAAATTTTGTTCATATCTGTACTCCCTTTCCCATGATGATAAGTAACAATGGCTTTCATTGGCCAAGGTGAAAAGTATGGACACGCTAAAGAATATCGTTAATAAGAGCTTCTTCTGCGCCTGTTATCCCTGGAACCGTATCTTCCGAATCCGCGTCTGCGCCCGGTCCCTTGATTTTTTTGCTGTTTCCTGTGATATGCTTCGTTTACTCTTAGCGTTTGGCCCTGTAATTTAATTCCATTTAATCCTTGAATGGCCTGCTGTCCCGCCTCCTTTTTCTCCATCTCAACGAATCCAAATCCCTTTGACCTCCCGGTATGTGCATCGGTGATGAGCTTGATTCCCTTAATGTCGCCATATCTAGCAAACAGATCTTTCAGCTCGGATTCGGACACTCGTGGAGAAAGATTTCCAACGTAAATGCTGTACGCCATGGTCGCTCCTCTCTGAGCTAAGGCAGAAAATTTTTCGGATCGCGTGTGAAGGTGAGAAAACAGTGAAAGGAAGGTCACGAAAATACGAAAAAATCTGCTACGCGCTCATTTGTGAACAAAAATCTACCATTTAGTTTTTGTTTTCATACCAAAAATATGAGCGATTTGCAACATGGAATATAAACCCCGTTGTTGGAAAGAAAATCAAAAGGAGCAGTCATCAGATGCTGATAAATCATGCATGTAGGCCATTTTGCTATATGATTTATGGATTTCATTAATTGTGGGTTTAAGAAAATTCGTGAGCACCAAGGACGGATACCGTTTATAAAAGGGCCAAACGGCAATTTGGCTATGCGATTAATGCAACTACGGGGTAAACAAAACAATATCACAATGTGTTTCAGAATGGTTACTCGGCCTTCAACAGTAATTTTTGAAACATTTTGCACCACCTTGTCATTTATTCAGATTATACTCCCGCAAAGAGCTTGCTGAAAAATTTAACAAAGGGCCAGATGATGCCGCCCAGGATGGATACCCCCGTCACCCGGCCGAAGATGATCAGCCCGATGAGAATGAAAGGGCCATAACGTTCCGGCAAGACAAGCATCTGCTCGTAGCGGGGTGGCAGCAGGCCGGCCAATATTTTGGACCCGTCCAGTGGTGCGATGGGAAGGATGTTGAAAATTGCCAGGGCCAGGTTGATCCGCAGGCTCATGAATACCATGAAGATGAGCGGCTCTCCAAAATTGTACCCGCCAGATGCATTGAAAGCGGGCGGTAAAACCCTCAGCAAAACGCCGCTTATCAGCGCCAGAACCATGTTGGCAAGAGGCCCCGCTGCACTGATGCTCAGCATGTCTTTTTTGGGATTCTTCAACCGCGCCGGATTCACCGGTACCGGCTTGGCCCAGCCGAAATGTACCAGGAAGATCATGATTGTTCCAAGGGGATCCAGATGTCGCAGGGGATTCATCGATAGACGGCCGCTTAGCCTGGCGGTATCATCTCCGCACCGGTCGGCCACATAGGCATGGGCATACTCGTGAAAAGTAAGCGCCAGCAAAATGGGAGGAGCGATCAGCAGAAGTGTTTGAATTCCCATGGGTTCCCCTGTATGTAAACGTATTATAATTTGCAACCAACAAAATAAACTCGCAAAAGGCGTAATGACCCAGCTGGATGAATACGGGGCAATTTCGGCAACAGTCACCACCACGAAACTGCCATTGGCTTAGTGGAACCGGCACAGCAAGGGAAAAAGCCACGCCTCTAGGACATACAGTGTTACTGAGTTGTACCGTGCAGGAAGAGGTAGTCGGCAAGCTCAGCTAGGTGGCCATGGCCCTTAAGAGACCTCCAATTCCATCTCAAGCAGAACAGGGGGTTAACCAATAACAGTTAACCCCCTTGTAATCATTGGTACGCCCGGCAGGATTCGAACCTGCGGCCTACGGATTCGAAGTCCGGCGCTCTGTCCGGCTGAGCTACGGGCGCCTGTGGGGTGGATGATGGGACTTGAACCCACGACAACCGGGGCCACAACCCGGTGCTCTACCACTGAGCTACACCCACCATATTTGATTGTTTAGACTAACAAATTACAATTCCCATTTCAAGGGGTATTATTGGCCACCATCAATTGAGGATTATATTCAAACTGCAATTCGAATGACAACAAACTTAACTTCCTTTAAAATGTGATCTTTCGGCGAAATGAAGATATGCTTCATATTCATCGACAATTGCTGCTCTGATGTTGACCCATGGGGTTTTGTGTTTTAAAAATAACATATCGGGTTTGTAATTCCTTGTTTCCATTAACGGGAAACGGAACCCGGCAATGACGGCTTGAAAGGACATCAATGATGACCGGAGGTCACATACTGGTTATTCGGGTGATTCTGGGTGCGGCGTTTGCGGTCTTTATCTCCCGTTTCTTCTTTAAACATGTAAATGTCGTCAGCGTGGCAGGACTCGGCATTTTCCTTGTGGTAATGGCGTATGTGCTGGAATACTTTCGTAACAGAAAATGAGGTGATTAACATTGAAACAGATGATCTTAGGCACTGCCGGTCACATCGACCATGGAAAGACAGCCCTGATTAAGGCGCTTACCGGTATCGATACGGACCGATTAAAGGAAGAAAAAGAGCGCGGCATTACTATCGAACTGGGATTCGCCTCCATGGATCTTCCCAGTGGGCAGCATCTTGGAATCGTGGATGTCCCGGGCCATGAGAAATTCGTTAAAAACATGGTGGCCGGAGCTTCGGGAATCGATCTGGTGGCCATGGTAATAGCCGCAGACGAAGGGGTGATGCCTCAGACCAGGGAACACATGGAAATCTGCACACTGCTTGATATAAAGTACGGTCTGGTGGTGCTCACCAAGATTGATCTGGTGGATGAAGAGTGGCTGGAGCTGGTGAAAGAAGATATCAAGGAATTCGCTGCCGGCACGTTTCTGGAAGGTGCTCCCGTTGTACCGGTATCCTCGATAACCGGACAGGGAATCAAGGATTTCATAAACGCACTGGATGAGCTGTGTGCTCGGGTTCAAAGCCGGTCTTCTTCCGGTCTTTTTCGCCTGCCGGCAGACCGCGTGTTTACGATGAAAGGCTTCGGCACGGTGATAACAGGCACCTTGATCTCCGGCAGCGTTCAGGTGGGCGATACCGTAATGATTTATCCTTCCCAGATTACCACAAGGGTTCGAGGGCTTCAGGTTCATAACCGAAGTGTCAATAAAGTGGAGGCCGGATCGCGGGTGGCCATCAATTTTCAGGGTCTTGAAAAAACATCCATCGATCGGGGGGAGGTGGTATCGATCCCCCATGGGCTTAAGCCAAGCTACATGGTGGATGTGGAGATTCACTACTTGAAGAGTAACCGGAAACCCATAAGAAACAGAACCCGGGTGCGTTTTCACACCGGAACCAGCGAAATTATGGCCAACCTTATTGTGCTGGATCGAGAAGAGATTCTTCCGGGCGAAAAAACAGTGGCTCAGCTTCGACTGGACAGGCCGGTGGCCGTGATGAAGGACGACCGGTATGTTATTCGAAGCTACTCGCCTGTGCGCACCATTGGCGGGGGGCGGATTCTCAATCCCATCCCATCGAAACATAAGCGCTTTCGGCAAGAAGTCATCGTAGGATTAAAAGAGATTTTGAATAAATCTCCTGAAGAGCTTGTAGCTTTCCATGTAAGTGAATCAGGCTTACATGGAGTATCATTTTCGGATCTGCGGTTGATGACAAACCTGCCGGAAAAACAGCTTGAAAGCACGCTTCAACAACTGCTTTCACAACAAAAACTTCTGGTTGTGGATAGAGACAAACGCATCTATATCCATCAGCGCAGCTTCGAGCAACTGAAGCAGAAAGCAATTACAAATCTAAAAGCATACCATGAAGCCAATCCCTTGAAAGCCGGTATGCCCAAAGAAGAACTCAAATCCAAGTTCCCGCCTTACCTGAGCGCCAGGCTGTTTAACATGGTGCTCAATCAGTTGATAAAAGAAAAACGCATTGTTCAGACAGAGCAGACGGTTCGGCTTTCGGAACACCGTGTATCGCTTGCAGGTGATCAGGCTGGCGCTAGAAAAAAAATCTTAGAGACGTACCGAAAAAGCGGTCTAGAGCCTCCGTTTTTCCGGGACATCAGCAAACAGCTCAACATGGACACGGCACAGGCCAAAGACGTGTTGAACCTGCTCATCGAAGAAGGACTTATCATTAAGACAAAAGGTGATCTTTATTTTTCTTCCGAAGCAGTCAATGCTCTTAAAGACAGGCTGATAACGTTCCTTGAAGCGAACAGCGAGATCACGACGCTTCAATTCAAGGAAATGGCAGGGGTTTCGCGAAAATACCTCATACCGCTCATCGAATATTTCGATGCCGTGAACCTTACCCTGAGGGTGGGGGATGTCAGGAGGCTTAGATCCGGAAAAAAATCCTGATTTACGGCGCTTCGGTAATGCGTTCAGTTTTTTGCTTTACCTGAGGGGCCTTCGGCTCTAAGCCACCGGACGCTGTTGGAGCGGCATGTCGGACAGGTCCTCTCGGTGTCCCTGTTGTAGATGCCCGTCCATTGACGCCCGCATCGCATACATTTAAAGTCGGCCTGCTTGTTTTCATCGGATGGTTTTGGGTTTTTCGGCCCGGGCACTTTGGAGTCCGCAAGAATGGTTCTGGTCTGTTCAATTTCCTCTTCCGTTACTGTCTGTCGTTTCTTTTCAACTTCCTTCATGATCGTCTGCCAGCGGCCCCCTTCGGCAGCCGAACACCATTCCAAAAGCAGCCGATCGGGGCGAATACCTGCCTTTTCCATCCCATCCCACAATCCGTCCACTCGTCTAACGGTGCTTCGATTGGCGTCAATGTAATGACAGTCCGTAAAATGACATCCCGATACCAGCACTACGGGAGCCCCCTTGCGAAAGGCGTACCAGACGAATTCCGGGCTGACCCGTCCTGAGCACATGGTTCGGATGATCCTGGCATTTGGCGGGTACGTCATGCGGCTGACGCCTGCGGTATCTGCTCCTGCATAAGAGCACCAGTTGCAGGCAAAGGTGACGATTTTATACAGCGGATCTGTCTCTAAAATAGCATCGATCTGAGCATAGATGGCATGGTCTGTGAAATGGCGCATTTCAATGGCCCCGAACTTACATTCCGCCGCACAGGTACCGCAACCGGCACAGGCGGCACTCACCACGCGGGCCACTTCTTTTTTCTTCCATAAAATAGCACCAAAGGGACACACACTTGCACACAGCCCGCATTTCCTGCACAGGTTCTCATCAACGATGGCGGTGATGGCTTCAACGGAGAAATCTGATTTGTTTAGAAGAATGGATGCTCTGGCTGCAGCGGCACTTGCCTGGGTTACACTTTCACGAACGTCTTTCGGGCTTTCCGCCGCTCCGGCGATAAACACCCCCTTTGTTGGCGTATCAACCGGACGCAGCTTGGGATGGGCTTCTTTCAAAAAGCCGCTTGGAGATTTTGACAGACCGACCAATTGGCGGACGGCCTCCGTATCTGTTGCCGGCATTGCACCAACCGCCAGCACCACCATCTCAAACTCATGATTTTCCAATCGGTTGGTAGTTGTGTTTTCCACGATTACCCGAAGGTTCCCTGTTGGGTTATCCTCTTTCACCTCCCCGGGCAGCCCCCGGATGAACCGAACACCGCTTCCTTTACTGCGCATAAGCAGTTCTTCAAAACCTTTCCCAAAAGCTCTTAAGTCCATGTAAAACACGGTGATATCGATATCCGGGTAATTATCCTTAAGGTACTGAGCACTTTTGATGGTGTTCATGCAACAGATGTTGGAACAGTAAGGATTGCCCCGTCTGCTTTCCTGAGTGCGTGATCCCACGCACTGGATGAAAGCGACCCGGTCGGGTCGCTTTCCGTCCCCGGGTCGAGCGAAGTGCCCCTGCAGGGGACCTCCTGTTGAGATCAATCGTTCAAACTCCATGCTTGTGACTACATTGGGAAAACGGCTGTAACCGTACTCGTCCATGGCTGTGGGATCGTAGACGTCCATTCCGGTGGCAACGATGATGGTGCCGACTTCCAGATTAAAGATGTCGTCCTCCATATCGAAATTAATGCAGTTCTTTTCACAGGCCTCGATGCACTTGCCGCAGGCGATGGGATTCTGACCCAAACAGGCATCCTTTGAAACAATATAGACGGAAGGTACTGCCTGAGGAAACGGTATGTAAATGGCTTTGCGGCTGCCAAGGCCCATCTGGAATTCATCGGGTAAAACCACCGGGCAGACGGTGGCACAATCCCCACATGCAATGCATTCGGATTCGTTCACGTACCTTGCCTTTCTGCGGACACGGGCCTTGAAATTCCCCACGTAACCCGTTATGCTTTCAATTTCAGAATTGGTGAGAAGTTCGATTCCGGGATGTCGACCGACATCCATCATCTTGGGGCCGAGAATTCAGATGCTGCACTCGATGTCCGGATAAACCTTATCCAGTTGAGCCATAATACCGCCTATGGATGGTTTTTTCTCTATCAGATACACCTTATGACCGGCATCGGCAAGATCAAGAGCCGCCTGGATACCGGCTACCCCTCCACCGATCACAAGCGCCGAATCGGTTACCGAGATCTGTTCTTCATCCTGGGTATACAGCCATCGTGATCTTACCACCGCCACCTTGACTATATCTTTGGCCTTTTTGGTGGCCTGTTCTTTATCCTCGGTTACCCATGAACAATGCTCCCTGATGTTTGCCATCTCCAGCAGGTAGCGATTCAATCCGGCTGCTTCAATACATTCACGGAAAATCGGCTCATAGGATGTGGGCGAACAGGATGCAACAACCACGCGATTTAAATTGTGTTCGTAAATCGTTCGCTGAATCTCCTTCTGTCCCGGATCCGCACAGGTGTATTTGTTTCGTACCGCTGCCACCACATCCGGAAGGGACTCCGCGTACCGGCGAACCTCATCTGTATCCACTACACCCCCGATGTTAGAGCCGCAATCACATACGAACACACCGATTCTTAAGTTCTCTGAAGCCAAATCGTCCTCCCGAAATATAGAATTTTGTACCTCTAAAACATACAAACATCATCAGTGTTTCGAAGCAAATTTGCTCTCTTTAGGTTTTTCATTTTTGTATGGAGATTACAAGACATGACTTAATTTCCGAGATTTTCCCTCTGCCATCGTCGGTAGCGATGACCCAGCATATATCCCTTATCCCTGGATTGCTGCCGATCCCGGGCGGCTTCTTCCACGGCTTCCTGAACACAGCGCCTGAACTCCTCCGAGTCGAATTGCTCTTTGCGGAAAAAGTCAAATGCTTTATAGGTTTTGAAAGCCTTGCGCTGCAATTCCATGGTTCCATGGCCTGTGATCATGATGACACGTGTTGCGGAGCGGCTTTGATGGATTTCCGATAAAAGGCGCATGCCGTCTTCGTTTGTTTCATCGGTCTCCACAAGCCGGATATCAAGAATGACCACATCCAGATCTTTGCTGCTCAAAACAATCTCTTGTGCCTGCTTAAAAAACGAAGCAGTTTTAACCTCATGGCCCTCCCGCTGTAACATCCCGCAGAGCAGCTCCCTCCAGTCTGCGTAATCCTCGACAATTAGAATCTTACCCCGCATGTGTCTTCCCTCGTGTTTTACCTACCGCTCGGCAACAGCCGGTAACCGAACAGTAAAAGTGGTACCTTCACCCTGTTTGCTGGTGCAATCGATCATGCCACCTTGGCGGACAATAAACGTACGAAGCCACCATAGCCCGAACCCCAGTCCGTTTTTGCTCTGTTGAAACATCTCCCACATATTGGCCATCCGCTCAGGAGGAATTCCATTACCGGTATCGCTGATTACAACAACCACCCAGCGGCTGCCATCTCTTACTTCAGAACGGGACTGTATCCTGAGTTGCTTTACCGCAGTTGATTGCATTGCCTTTTTGGCGTTGACGATCAACTCAAGGAAGATATCAACTAGAAGAGCGTTGCTCTCAACTTTCGGAAGATCGCTTTCAAAGTCACGAAGCACTTCAAAAACAGACGGCAGTTCCGCACCGCCCAGCGCTTCATTCAAAAGCTGGTTTACATCGAGTCTGCGCAACGGCCCCGCTTCTTTAAACGGCCGAAACAAAGCATCCACAAGCTTAAGAATAAACCCGGAATTCCGCTCGATACGGCTTAGGTTGGCGTCGATCCATTTTCGATCTTCATCTGCCACTTTAGCAGCCGTAAGTGTTCTGCGCACTTCATTGGCACTTGCCGGAAGTGTGCCGATGATATTGTTGATACGATGGGCAAGGGAGGTCGCAGCCTGTCCCATCACTGTCCATTGTTCAGCCGCAAGCCTTTTTTCCTGCTCGTCCTTAAGCTCCTGGTGCATGGCGCGAAGTCTTTGATGTTGAGTGGCATTCTGTATGGCAATAACAGCCTCCTGGGCCAGGGCATCCAGCAGTTCAACATCCTGCTGATCAAACGCTGCTGTACGCGAGCTTTCCAGCAGAAGCACACCCAGGAATTGCTCTGCTACCGGGTCCTCATTCCCGTGAGCCCCCAGCAACGGCACGGCTACACTGGATCGCATATCTTCGAACAATACGACATACCGTGGATCCTTGCGAACATCCGGATTCAGGTACGGCCGCCGGTTCTCTGCCACCCATTGAGCAATACCTTCTCCAACCCGGGGTGTATAAGCAAGTTTCTCCGCTGTCCATCCATCGCCATAGTGTGCTCTTAGAATAAGTTCCCCTGTCTCGGGTTTTAACTGGCGAAGAGAACCGTGTTCTGCACCCACCAGCTCAACTGCTTTCTCTAAAATCAGATTCAATACACGCTCCAGTTGCAAACTGGAAGTAAGCGCAATATCTATGGCATGCAGCGCGCGGAACTGGGCTGTCATTCGTGCCAGCCGTTGGGTTTGCCGGGATGCAGAGGCAGCTAAATCCGCAAGGGATTCAAGCATGGCGATGTCGTGCTCGGTAAATCTTCGAGCCGGGTCCCAGTCAGCCACCACCAGCGTTCCGCAAATATCTTCATGTAAACTTGTGGGTACGGCAAGCAACGCCGGTCGACTCGGAAACGTTTCCACAACGACGCTTTGGGAACGGATGACCCGCTGGGGAAGCGCATCGTCCCATGGAATATAGGTGAGATTGTATTTCGCCAATAGCGTGGGCTGGCGCATATCGGCATGCCAGGAATAAAAACCGCTGCCGTCTGCTTTTAACAGATACGTTGCATGTTGAACGACACTTTGCAAAAAATAAGGATCGAATATCTCGTTGGGTTCAAAATTATGCCGCATCGTCTTTCTTCTGCCGGTCAACATTTTCTTTTTGAGCTGTCAGTCGCTCAGCTACAATAGTTGATATATCGCGGATATCGATTCTGATCTCAGGGCCTACATCCGGATCGAGCTGAGCGCACCGGAAGTGGATCTGGCACTTTATACAGGCCGTTACAAGCAGCTGTGCTCCGGTCTCACGTGCCTGGCTGAGCCTTTCTACCTGAATCTGTTTGCTGATCTGCCCGCAGGCCGTCCAGCAACTGGTGCCGCAACACAGGCTTGCGTTTCGTGAATTTTCCATCTCCGCTACATCCATCCCCACGGCTGCCAGCAACCGGCGGGGGGGATCGTAAACTCCCATATGTCGCCCCAGCCGACAGGGATCTTGATACGTAACCGTAAAGGCCGGCACGGACGGTTTCACCATCAGCCTGCCGGCATCGGCCGCCTGATCCAGAACTTCGCAGATATGCAGCACCTCCATACCGTGTCTCCCCACCAGATGCGGGTAATCGTATTTAAGCGTCCGAGCGCACTCCGGGCACGCGGTTACGATCCGCTTCGCACCGGTGGCAGCAAGACGCTTAAGGTTGATCTTTGCAAGCGCAGAGAACGTCTCAAAATCCCCTTCCCAGAGTTGATCATGCCCGCAACAGCGCTCATCCGACATCACATGGGGGGCAATTCCAAGGTAGTTTAATATTTTGACAGCAGCCCGGGCAATCTCAACCCCTTCGATATTGAGGTGACGGAAAAGCGTATCGTAATGAGGTGTGCAGCCGACAAAAAAGACGGTATCCGAATCTTCAGATACTGCCAAATCGTTCGAAATCCATCCTAGCCGGTTTTGCTTGAGCGCGGGATCGGTCATGATACGGCCCCAGGTCTGGATTACCTCTCCGTGCGTGCATGGACCGAAATGGCCTTCGTCACGGGCCATGCTTCGGGCATCTCGAATGAACTCGGAAAAGTACACATCAGACGGACACAGCTCAGAGCATCGTTTGCAGGTAAGACATGACCAGAACAGCCCATTTTCCATAACCTCAGCAGCACTTCCATTCATGGCTTTCGCCACCAGCAACCGGGGGCTTGTGTAGTTGTATGTTTCATAACGCCCAATTGGGCAGACAGCCCCGCATTTGCCACATTCCATACAATACCAGGCTCTGTTTTTTTGAACGATGTCCTGGAATGTCTTCACTATTAGCCTCTTTGTCCGTTTAATTCTGCCACGAATCGTTTTATCCTATGGACAAAAGCCTCTCCGTCTCCAGCGGCCACATGGTCCAATTGAAGCTGATTATCTTTGAAACCGAGCAATTTAATCAACTCTTTGCTAAGCTTAAACACCGATTCAGCATTGTGATAGTCTAAATCAAAATGACACTCCCCAGGTGCACAGCCGATCATCAGAACGCCCCTGGCACCACATTCAAATGCCTTGAGGATAAGACCCGGGTGTAATCTCCCCAAACAGGCGATGCGAACGGGGCGAATGTCCGCCGAATAATACCGATGGTTTCTACCAGCGGTTTCCAGTCCGCTATAGGCATTCCAGTTGCATGTAAACACCACAATTTTCTTATCATTCACCGGGCATTTTCCTCCACGTTGCCCTGATGGCTGTAAGGATTTTCTCTTTCAAAGCCATTGTACTCTAAAAATAACTCATCAATTAAACCATAGATTTTGAAAACCACCCTAACCCCTTTGGGCTACCTCAACCCCGTTGTTGCAAAACCACTTAAAGAGGGCGGCCGTCAGCTATTTATAAATAATGCATGCAGGCCATTTTACCATGTGGGTTAAGCAACTACGGGGTCAACACCGCATGGATCATAGCTGACAGTTGCTCGTCGGTTGCACCCGCGTGTTTTATGGCGCCCGACGGGCATCGTGCCACACAGCTTCCGCAGCCCGTACAGAGTGCCGGATCGATCCAGGCATAACGGTGCGATTTCTCGTTTACCAACACAGCAGCTGAAAACTCACAGATATCCACACAACCGTGGCATGCACGGCATCGGCGAGCATCGACAACAGCAGCATTGCTATACCGCCTTTTGCTCAAACGCCCCAGCCAGGCTGAAACCCTTGCAGCAGCCGCTGTTCCGACAACTTCGGCATCCATGTCCGGGTTGCAAACAAAAAGCCCGGCTGTTCGCGCTTCAACCCCGGACCCTGCCTCCCGCCGCAGCGACAACCGATCACCATCACCCAAAGCGGCCTGCAATCGATCAAGCTGATTCCAGTCCCGGGGTGCAAAAACAACACCGGTTCCTTCAAATGCCTTCCCATCGGTTAACGCAACATAATGACCCTTGCCGTGGCGGATTTGATAAGGAACTTCAGCCAGATAAATGCTGTAAATGCCCTGGGCTTTCAATGCTTCCAGACAGAATCGTGCTGCCTTCCCGCTTCCGATCAGCAGCACCGCTGGTGTCCTGGCCGGCAGTGATAAAGGTGATTCAACGGCAAGTCGCGCTTTTGCCACTGAAGCGGCCACCATGGCGGTGGCCTTTGCCGTAGCGGATTTTGGATCATCTGCATGAGCCCAGGCACAGTGTTCCCGGATATTGACAAACTCAAAAGCAGAAACAGCCAACCGGTTTGCGGCAACAGAAGTATGATCCGGCCCACGGCCTTTTACATCGCTTCCAAAAAGCCCGAGATTCTTCTTGCATCGCACGCGCTGATACGTACAGCTTAAACATACCTGATCAAGTGAACAGCAGGAGCAGGCCGCCATCACGATCCTGTTGAGTCGATATTCTTTTACAGCGCTGTCAATTATTTCAGCCGCTTCAGAAGAACACGAAAACTCCAATTCAGTTGTATATACCACATCAGGCCATTCAGAGGCATGCCGGCAAAGTGCCTGTGTATCTATGATCTTTGAAATCTCCTCTCCACATCGGCATACAAACACCCCAATGCAAGCCTCTTTATCCGGATGTGCGGCTTCTATTTCAATGCCGGATATCTTCCTTGGGAGCTTACCAAACACATCGTACATCACCTTTGCGGCCGCAGCGGACCCTTCCAGTGATCTTTCCGGTGCTGCCCTGTAAACCCTGTATCCATCGGTAAGGGGCAGGTCGTTAAAACCATCTTTAGAGTCGGCGTAAATTATGGCGGCGACGGCAAGAGTGGTTTTTAAATCCCGCTGATAATGGTTTATGGCATCTGGTTTGCATACGGCTGCGCATGCCATGCACTCACTGCAAGGACCGCAAGCCAGACACCGCCCTGCTTCGATTCTGGCCTGGGTTTCCGTGTAACCCTTTTCAACCGCGTTGAAATTGTTCATACGTCTCTCTATGGGAACCGTGGGTATGTCCAGGCGCGAAGCGGGGTCTTTTTTGCGCCCGCCCAGCGGGCTTTGAACAACCGAAAGATGGCGGGAAGGTTCCCGTACTCCGGCAGCCGAGGTGCCCTTAAGGTAGGCATCGATCTCCAGGGCCGCCTTTTTGCCCATACCAATGGCGTCAATAACGCTCATCTTATCCCGTGTGACCGCATCCCCTGCAGCGAAAACCCCTGGCCGGCTGGTCATGAAGCCGGAGGCTGAGAGCCGAATTCGCCCATGTCGGGTGGTGGCGATCCCGTCTATTGCATCTATGTCAGGAACCTGACCAATGGCAGGTACCACAAGGTCCGCATCCACTTTGAATTCACTGCCGGCAACCGGAACCGGTCTTCGACGACCGCTGTAATCCGGTTCAGATAATTTCATTCGAACACATTCGATGCCCCTCACACCGGTTGTGTCATCTCCCAGAATTCGCACCGGCGCTACAAGAAACTCGATGGAAATTCCTTCCTTTTCGGTTTCTTCGATCTCTTCGGGCAGCGCCGGCATCTCTTTTCGGCTTCTTCGATACAGGATCCGGACATCAGACACTCCCAGTCGTTTCAGGGATCGAGCAGTATCCATGGCCGTGTTGCCGCCTCCCAGCACCACGGCACGGGTGGATTGCCCGCGGGATAATATCCGGTTGAGCCGTGTGCGATGGGAAGGATCATCTGTCTGCTGTGAAAGGCTTATTATTTTAAGCAGCTCAAGGCCATGAACCACTCCCGGCAGGTTTTCTTGCGGAATGTGCAGTTTAAGACTCCTGTGTGCCCCAATAGCGATGCAAACGGCGCTAAACCCCATATCGAAAAGGTCATCTATGCAGTAATCGCCCTTTGAGCCGATGGTCGTATTGAGCCGTATCTCCACTCCTCTTTCTTGAATTCGACCATACTCGCGGGCGATCACTTCCCTGGGTAGCCGGTATGCAGGTATGCCGATTGCCATCATCCCGCCGAAGACAGGCTGTTTTTCAAAAACCGTAACCCTGTACCCCATGCGGGTCAGGCTGTCTGCAGCCGTGATTCCAGCGGGTCCTGAACCCACAATGGCGACTTGTTTTGCATCCGATGCTATTGTAATTTTCTCTGCCTGTGGTGTGGTTGGCTGGCGAAGGGCATAGTCGGCAACAAATCGCTTAAGCGCACGGATCGACACCGGCGCATCCACCTCGGAACGCCTGCACCGATCTTCACACGGGTGCATGCAGACCCGACCGCATATTTCCGGCAAAGGAATGGCTTTTTCGATAAGTTCAAGAGCCTCCCTGTAACGGCCCTGTGCGATAAGCGCGACGTAACCCTGAACAGGGATACCCCCGGGGCACGCATCTGTGCAAGGGGCGATGCCCTGCTTGTCAATCACAGCACATTCGGGCTGAGCTCCTTTCACCAGGTAAACGGCCTTACGGTCGGTTTCCGGAACGGTTACCGGGCATGCATCGATGCAATCACCACAGGCAGTGCATTTGGAAACATCCACATATCTTGAAGATCTATAAAGCGTGATCCGAATTGAGCCCGGCTCCTTTTGCGCGCTTTCAAACCGGGTATTGGTCCATAAGGTGATAAGCGGATGTTTTGCAATCTCCAAAAGCCGGTCGTTAAATCGAAAGCCCTTCTCACAGTTGCCCTCGCTATATTCCAGAAAGGGCGATGAAGTGATAAGATGAACACAAATCCCAGAATCCGCTAAATCTAAAGCGGCCTGAATACCTGCCGGGCTGCTTCCAATGATAAGGGCTCCATCATTCACAAAAAATCTCTCCAGATCATAAACCAAACATGATTGCAGTAGCGCTAAACCGCCGCCTTTGCTTCGGTTCCTTTTTCATACCCCACATCGAACGCTTTTAAGTTCACATCAACGGTTTTTGGCGGCACTGATTCAGCCAGCGATTGGCGCATGGCCTTTTTGCGAACCGCGCCGACGATTGCTGTCCAGAAGCCTAACATCACGGAATTTGCCGCACGGGAATTGCCGAGCTCTTCGGCTATTCGGGTGGCAGGAATGCCGAAAATCTTAATATCGGTACGATGATCACCGCAGATGCTCACAAGAGAGTCGTCAATAAGCAGGGTGCCGCCTGATGCCAGTTGCGGTACATACTTTTCATAGGCAGCCTGAGACATGATGATGGCGCTGGCTGGTTCAAGAAGATGAGGGTGGTGGATGGGATCACTTGATATTACCACCTGAGAGCCTGCAGCTCCCCCTCTGGCTTCCGGACCATAGCTCTGGGTGAAACAGGCTTCAAGTTTATCGTAAATGGCGGCTGCCTGTCCGATAATCTTCCCTGCGCTCATAATCCCCTGGCCGCCAAACCCCCCAAGCTGTACCTCGGTTCTGGACACCGGGCCTTTTCGGGAAGGCAGCATAGGCCGTTCATCCAATGCTTTTTTTTCGGCAAGCCATCGCTTTTCAGCCACCTTCGCCTGCTGATCGATCGCCGCCCGAAGGTCGGGGCTGGGGTTATCTAGAAACTTTCCTTCAACGATCTTCGTAATCAGACCGGTTTCATCCACTTCGATGGTTGCATCCTTGGGATGGATGTTTTTACCGATCTTACCCACCTTCTGGAAGTGTTTCATTACTTCCAGGCCGCGGCGTCTTAATCTCTGGGGATCAAGGCCCCGTCCTTCCGGGTTCCACCGTGCATAGGCAGTTGAACAGGGAGCGATGATCTCCACAAAGCTGAAACCCGGGTGTTCCATCGCCTCACGCAACGTCCAGCTCAACCGCCGGGCATGGAGCACCGTCCATCTCGCAACAAATGATGCACCTCCTGCCGCTGCCAGATACGGCAAATTGAAAGGGTACTCATAGTTTCCGTACTGGGTTGTTACCGCCCGTGCCTTATGGGGTGTTGTCGGACCGACCTGGCCCCCGGTCATTCCATAGTTAAAATTGTTTACACAGATGCAGGTTATCGCAAGATTTCTTCTGGCCGCATGGATGAAATGATTGCCCCCGATGCCCGCAATATCACCATCTCCTGAAATCACAACCACCTTAAGGTCCGGATTTGCGAGCTTCAGCCCGGTGGCAAACGGGATGGCACGGCCATGGGTGGTGTGAAATGAATCAAGTCTCAAATAACCCGCCACCCGGCCCGTACACCCGATACCGGAGACCACCGATACCTTGTCCAGGTCCCAGTTTCGATTCTTCTCAAGCCACTGCAGGGCGCTGATAAACGTAGTAAGCGCGGTTCCCAGCCCGCAGCCCTGGCACCAGATGTGGGGAAGCCGCTCACCCCTCAACAGGCCATCCATGGGATGCAGCCCTGTCAACCAATCGCTTTCATCCGGAGGCTCATAGCCTATGATTTTCAATCGCTCGCTGGTGTGAAGAGTCGTTTCAGACATGGTAGCGTTCCATTCTTGAAGAAAAATCCGACTATCCCTCTATGCAGTACCCGGACAGGCTGCGGCCTGCCGAATCACCTCCAATACCTTATCAGCCTGCAAAACGTCTCCGCCCGGGTGATTTACACCAAATACCCGCGCCCCTCCGGTGGAACACCGCTGTACTTCTCGAACTATCTGTCCCATATTGATCTCCGGCACGACAAATGCACGGACCTGTCTTGAAAGCTGTCTGATTCTTTCCTCCGGAAACGGCCACACGGTAATCAACCGTAAAAGCCCCACGCGTATCCCTTCCCGTCGGGCCATGGTGATAGGCCAAAGCGAGGTTCTGGCCGAAATACCGTATGAGACCACCACCACTTCGGCATCCCTGAGGTCTTTTTCTTCAAGCTGAATGATGTCCTCACGGTGATCCCGGATTTTGTTCAACAATCGTTGAACGTTCCATTCCTGAGCCGCGGCATTCATCACGGGGTATCCCCGTTCATCATGTGTCAAGCCTGTGACGTGGATTCGATAACCTTCTCCGGCCACCGCCATGGGAGATACCGGATTGCCTCCGGAGCCTGTATGGATATCTCGAAAAATTCGAAAATGATCCGGGCTTACGTCTCCTTTTCGAACCATTGGCCGATGGAGAATCTCCACTTCCGAAGGGGGCGGAATGATAACTTTCTCCGTCATATGACCCACCTCGGCATCGGTCATCACCAGCACCGGTGTTCGGTATATTTCAGACAGGTTAAAGGCCCGAATGGTTAAATCGAACAGCTCCTGAGGTGAGGAAGGACAGAGTGCAATGGTCTCATAATCGCCGTGGGAGCCCCAACGAGCCTGCATCATGTCCTGCTGGCCGACCAGTGTCGGCAGCCCGGTGGAAGGGCCTCCCCGCTGGACATTCACCAGCACACACGGCGTCTCCAGCATGATGCCGAGCCCGAAATTTTCCATCATCAGTGAAAACCCTGGGCCGCTTGTGGCGGTCATGGATTTCTTGCCTGCCCAGGAGGCCCCCAGGATGGCATTCATGGAAGCCAGCTCATCTTCCATCTGAATATAAACCCCTCCCACCTGAGGCAATCGCATAGACATTCGCTCGGCGATTTCAGTGGCGGGAGTGATTGGATACCCTGCAAAAAAGCGACATCCTGCCAGAATGGCGCCTTCGGCAGCCGCATGATCGCCCAGCAGGAAATGCTCTCCCGTCAATAAACCCTGTTGCTCATTCATCTCTTGGCTTCATCATTGTTGGATGTCTCAACCACCTCGGCTGATTGAACCCCACTGTCTTCAACATACACCGCAAAATCAGGGCAAAGCAGCATGCACAACCCACAGTTAAGACAGTGCGAATCGTTTGTTATTTCAGGCAGGCGATATCCCTTTGTATTGGTCTTCTCGGACATGAGAAGCACTTTCTGAGGGCAGAACTCAACGCAGAAACCACATCCCTTGCAACGCTCCGGGATCAGGTGAACCACGCCGCGCGGAACCTGAATTTGATCTTTGTCTAAGGGCTCTCTCCAGTACTTCATTAAGATCCTCTGTAAGCCCGGAGTGGAATTGAAACCCCCGGTTAATCAAGGTGTAATGTGTGAAATTACCCACCAAAAGCGTAAGAAAACATTATACCTTTGATGATCGGATTGTCAAAGTAAAAATCAGGTCATGAGCCACAGTAGTATCATTTTAAAAGGCGGGGCTGTTTGAACGAGTATGGGATAAGAGCGCTGTTTCGTTTCACGATACAAGCTTCATTCCCAGCTGGAGCGCATCACGGTTTATCTTGAGAAAATTTTCGGGAATTCGATTCTGGAGCACCTTCATGATTGAATCAGGTTTAAGTATGTTTGTCAGGCCAACCACAGCGCCCAGCATGCAGATGTTAAAAACAATGGGTTTTCCGATACTTTCCATCACGGTATCGTAAAGCGGAAGCTCCACCTGGCGTGCGTCCACCTTTCGTTCCAGCTTCACATAACGGGTGTCGGTCACCAGCAGCCCGCCCGGTCGAATAATAGGACTGTATTTGTTGTAGGCCTGTTGGGTGAGGCAAACAAGCACATTAGGCTGAAACACCTTGGGGAAAAATATCTCCGAATCGGAGATGATCACATCGGATCGTGTGGCGCCTCCTCTGGCCTCCGGGCCGTATACCTGAGATTGAACGGCATTCAGATCCTCATACAGCACCGCGGCCTCTGCCAAAATAATTGCCGCTGTAATGACCCCCTGGCCGCCTGAGCCTGAAAAAACCATTCTCCAGCGTTCCATCACGCGCGCCTCTCTTTGGCCTTTTTGATGATCTTATCATATTCGCTGCAATACTCCGGAAGCTGTTTTTGAACGAAAATTCCGCGTTCAATCAAATCAGGATTCTCTTCTTTAGCTTTGGATCCAATGGGAGTCGTCTGGGTCTTAAAGGCATTCATCATATCCACTGCACTGCCCAAATAGTTTTTTCTTCCGAAATATGTGGGACACTGAGAGAGAACTTCCAGCACCGAAAACCCTTTGTGCTGAAACGCCTTTTTAATGAAATCCATTAACTGCTGAACATGGTAGGTGGTGGTTCGGGCAACAAAGGTCGCCCCGGCTGCTCTAGACAATTCCATGATATCGAATCCCTGGTCGATGTTGGTGTAAGGTGCGGTGGTGGCGCTTGTCCCGTATCCGGACAGCGGTGAGTATTGCCCCCCTGTCATGCCGTAGGTGCGGTTGTTCATTATAATGGTGGTAATATCAATGTTTCGCCTGGCTGCGTGAATGAAATGATTACCACCGATGGCCAATGCATCCCCGTCTCCCATGGGAACAATCAGGTTCAATTCGGGGCGGCTTAATTTTACCCCGGTGGCAAAGGCCAATGCGCGGCCATGGATGGTATGCAGGGTATGAACGTCCACATAGCCGGAAATTCGTGAAGAGCATCCTATGCCGGAGACCATGACAATATCGTTTTTGCTAACGCCCATGGCCTCAAGAGCCCTTAACAGGCAATTGAGCACCGTACCATGACCGCATCCCGGGCACCATAAATGAGGAAAGAATCTTTCCCGGATATAATCTTTGATGCCCATATTATACTCCCCTGCCCTGGATAAGCCGCAGGACGCTTCGAATGTCCGCATCGGTGATAAATTCACCATCGATGCGGTTGGCCAGAAAGACTTTATCGGGATTTCCCACCGCCATTTTTACCGCCTGAAGCATCTGGCCCATATTCATTTCAACAACTACGACATGTTTGGCATTTGAGCACTTTTCCCTAACGACATGCTCTGGGAAAGGCCACAGGGTCTGAAGTTCAAGAAGACCGAGCTTTTCCCCACGGGGCCTGCGATTTTCAACCACATGGCGAGCAGAGCGGGCCGCAGATCCATAGGATATCAGGATGCATTCCGCATCTTCAAGATAATATTCCTTAAAATGCGCCAGTTGATTCACATGGTTTTCGATCTTATCGACCAGATGACGCAGCAATCCATGGACCACCTGAGGGTTTGTAGACGGGAACCCCCACATGTCATGAAACAATCCGGTAACATTGTAACGATGAACACCGCCGAAATCCGACATTGGAAGCCGCCCATCTTCCCTTGGCAAATAGGGGTGATAATCCACGCCTCCCGGAACACTGGTTCTAAGGCGCTCCACCAGGGCTAATTCCCCCTTTTTAGGCATTATAAGCCTCTCTCGCATGTGCCCCACTACTTCATCCAGCAAAAGAACCACAGGGGTTCTGTATGTTTCCGCGATGTTAAAGGCTTCCACGGTGATGCGGAACACATCCTGGTGATTTGACGCGGTGAGCGCAACGATGGCATGGTCGCCATGCGTGCCCCAACGGGCCTGATTTACATCACCCTGGCTGACATGAGTCGGCAGCCCTGTGGACGGTCCTCCCCGTTGCACATCTACAATAACACAGGGGATCTCGGCCATGATGGCATAGCCAAGAGCTTCCTGCATCAGGGAGAAGCCGGGGCCGCTTGTTGCGGTCATGACTTTGTGCCCGGTAAGGGACGCGCCGATAATGGCGCACATGGAGGCGATCTCATCTTCCATCTGTATGAATTTGCCTCCCACCTGCGGAAGCCTTGAGGATAACAGTTCGGCGATTTCCGTAGAAGGAGTTATGGGATAGCCGGCAAAGAAATTAAGTCCTGCATATAGGGCGGCTTCTACTACAGTCTCATTTCCCTGAAGAAATTTTACATCTTTTTTCATATGCTGCTATTCCGTATCAATTTCAATGGCAAGATCCGGACATCTAAATTCACAGAGCTTACAGCAAATGCAATCTACGGGTCTTACAGCCGCCACTTTGCCTTCCGCATCCATCTCCAGCACGTGTTTGGGGCAGAAATGCACGCAGATGCCGCATCCTTTACACCATTCGCGTGTGATCACATGCTCTTTTAACTTTGGTTTTGCCATGAATGAATCCGATCCATCACTGTTTCCAGCACCGTTTCCGGAATTTTAACGCTTTCAGAAGAAAAGATCCCGAAGCAGCTAAATAATTATCTGTCCTAAAATTGCATATTCACTTTCCATATGTCAACCCAATCTCATGATTCACCCGTGTCAAAAGATCTGCTCAATCGCAGGGCTGCCCCAAAGAACCCCTTGAAATTTCATTGAAAACATACTATTATCTCCTCGGGGTTCAGGGCTGTGTTTGAGAAAATTGATCTTAGGGGACCACACCGATGACTACAGAAAAAGACCTTGTACTGGTATATTTCGAGGATAAACCGCTTTTTTTTGCCAGAGTCGAAGAGATATTACCGGACGTCAAGCCCGGCTGGTACCACATCAAATTGCTGGTATTGCAGGTACCGCTTCAAGTGGTGACCTGGATATTAAGGGATAGCTATATCAACGGGCAGGAATTTACCATGGGAGGCAAGAGAATGAGAATGGAACGGGTAGTCTCTCCGGAAGAATCAGAGAAAACAAAGAAAATACAGGATTCAGAATCAAAGAAGACACCACAGCCTTCCCCCGAAAAGGATGAAAGTGCAAAAGTTATTTCCTTTCTTGATTTAAAAAAACAATAAAGACCCGTTTATTTCAGAGTACATCCGGTGGCTCCAACATAAATTCCGGACTTCTGATGGCACGAAAAATATGACACATTCCAAAAAAATCGTTTTATCCGCATCTCGAAGAACCGATATCCCCGCATTTTACATGCACTGGTTCATGGAGCAAATCAAAAGAGGGGAATTTGAGGTTATAAACCCTTTTAGCCACCGGACATCAAGGATTGCAGCTTCGGCAGATGCGGTTCACAGCATTGTTTTCTGGTCAAAAAACTTCGCTCCCTTCCTGGACGGCAACCATGGAGAGAAACTTCTTGAAATGGGGTATCATTTGTACTTCAGCTTTTCGGTAAATTCTCATGCACCTTACCTGGAGCCCCGAGTGCCTCCCCTTGAAGAGAAGCTACGCCAGCTTAAAACCTTAAGCAGCCGTTTCGACCCCCGGTGGATCGATTGGCGATTTGATCCCATCTGTTTTTATAAAACAGGAAACAGCACCATAAAAAACAACTTACATGACTTTAAACGGATTGCAGAAGCAGCAGCGGCCGCTGGAATTGAACGATGCATCACAAGCTTCATGGATCACTATCGCAAGATTAAAAGAAGGATTCAATCCATGGTTGGCTTTTCTTTTGTCGATCCTGTCCTGGAGGAAAAAATAGATATCCTTCTTAACATGAATGAAACCTTAAAGAAACTTGGCATCCAACTGCTGCTTTGCTGCGAGAAGGAGCTGCTTGAGGCTCTGCCCACAGGAACCGGCATCGGTAAAAGCTCCTGTATTCCAAACCACCGTTTAAAGCAGCTTTTTGGTGGTGACATTGCACTTGAAAAGGACAGGGGACAACGGGTCAAAGCCGGCTGCGGGTGCGGGGTTTCGGTCGATATCGGCTCCTATCACTTCCATCCGTGTCCTCACGGTTGTATTTTTTGCTATGCCAATCCCTTGTTGGACGAAAATAACCCGAGGTCGTCATGATTGGGAAGCTTATAGAGATGGCCATATTGCCGGGGTAATAGTGAACACATCAGGACAAACAGCCTCAATACCCAGGGTCGGGATGTTTGCCACGGTTCGCAACAGGCGTGCCGTAATATCCGCCGTCGAACCGTTTGACGGGCAAGGCGGACGGCTTCACTTGGTCCACGTCGAATACTTCGATGCCTTTCGCACCGCCATCAGGAAGCTAATCAACAGTGGTGCTGCCGGTCGGCGGCGGGCCGGGAGTTTTGCTGTAGAAATCCTGGGCAAGCGGCTGCTGAGTTGCCCCACAGCACTTGCGGAATCCTGGCGCCGTTGCAAGGAAGGCCGCCAGCGCAGGATCCTGCTAACCAACGTGAAACAGCTCGAGCTCCTGCTCACGCGACAGGTGGATGTCGAGCTCTTTGAGAGCCCTCAACTCGACTTTCTCGTGTTTGACGAGGCCCACACCTTTACTGAGGCACAGGGGCCAGAGGCCGCCTGCCTTATCCGACGGCTGCGTCCTGGAATGTTTGTCGCCCAGGTAGTTGGAAAATCAATGGAGCCTTACATACCAGATGGTTCCTATTGTCTATTTGCCGCACCGGTCACCGGAACACGTCAAGGTCGGACAGTGGTTGTGGAATTGGATGACAGTACAGATCCAGAGACAGGCGAACGTTATACAGTGAAACGTTATCAGAGCGAGAAAATCGCTTCAGAAGACGGAACATGGCGACATATCAAGATCATCCTAAAACCCAACAATCCTGACTTTCAGCCCATCGAGTTGACCTGCGAGGATGAAGGCAGAGTCCGAGTCGTTGCTGAGCTGCTGGAAGTGCTTGAGTGATTTATAATTTATTCCGAAAAGACGCAGGACGCAGGGACACGAGACAGCCGAACAGGGCCAGACAAGTTAATTACTTGAATTGAGGTGAACAAGGCTCTATCTCCAGACTTAAGATGCCAGTTTTGCTATAAAAACGGCTATCTTAAGGTAGGTGTGGCGATGAAGAGGCATTATACGAAAATTGAAATAATGTGCAATAACATAGGGACTATAACAATAAGAGGGTGTTTTGCTTCTTTGGCAAGATGCCTATAGGCAATAGGATTTATCTTATGCAGAATAAAATGAAAATATTGTTGACCTCAGATGTACACCTGGGAATGAAGTTTGCCGGGTATCCGAGTGTTCAGGACAAGCTTATCGAAGCCAGGTTTGAAGCGCTGAAACGGTGTGTGGACATCGCTAACGACCGCGAGTGTGGCCTGTTTGTGATCGGTGGAGATCTTTTTGACAGAGTTTCAGTGGCAAAAGCTGACATCAAGCGAGCAGCAGATATCCTCAGCGATTTTCAGGGCAGATTGGTTGCTGTGTTGCCGGGCAATCACGATTTCATTATTGAAAGGCCGGATGGCCTGTGGGCCATTTTCAAGGGATTTGCAGATAATCATGTTCTTGTACTGGAATCTAATAAAATCTATTCACTCAAAACCTATGATTTGGATGTTAACCTATATGCGGCCCCATGCGAGACAAAGCATTCGGCAGAGAATAACATCGGCTGGGTTCGCGATATCGAGAAGGACAAAGACGTTGCATTTCACATCGGCGTAGCACACGGGAGCCTTGAAGGTCTTTCTCCCGATTTCAACAAAAACTATTACCCAATGACCGAAACAGAGTTGTTAGCCTGTGGAGTGGATCTCTGGTTAATGGGCCATACACATATCCCTTACCCGACTCAACTGGGATCTAAAGACAAGGTTTTTTATCCAGGGACGCCCGAACCGGACGGCTTTGACTGTGCCCACGAAGGGAAGGCGGTCGTAATAGAAATCGGCGAAGATAAGGAGATTAGAGCGAGTTTTGTGAGTACAGGGGCTTATCGCTTTTATTCCGAAGAGATCGAGATCAGCTGCTGGGAAGATGTCGAACGAATCCTGGCCAGATATTCTGATCCTAAGCACAAGAGCACCCTTTTAAAATTGAAAATCAGAGGCAGGCTCCTTGAAGAGGAATATGAAAGACTAGTGGAGTTTCGTGACAATCTTGAAAGAAACCTCTGCCTTTTCCATTTCGATTCCACCGAAATTACGATCAAGATCACACCGGAGGTCATCAATAGAGAATTCACCGAGGGATCTTTCCCGTATAGGCTATTGCGAAGGCTTGCGGAGACCCAAGATTTCGAGGCGCTGCAGATAGCCTATGAGTTTATTAGAGAGATACGCCGATGATTATCCAAAAGATATTTATTAACACATTTGGTGGGCTTTCGAACAGAGAAATAGATTTCCAAGAGGGAATGAATATTATCTTGGGGCCTAATGAATCGGGGAAGTCCACAGTCTACAATGCGATTAAGAACACTCTCTTTACCCCTTCAAAACTCACTCCTGCCAGGTTCAGGAAACAAATGGGCCATTTCATTCCTGTTGGGGGTGGTGACACAATCGAGATCAGCATTCATTTCAAAAGTTGGGGCAATAAATATATTCTGTCACGGCGGTGGGGCGCTTCAGTTTTATCTTCGCTCACCCTGCCCGATGGGTCGGTTCTGACCGCTGATGATGCGATACAGGATGTAATCAGGGAATGCCTTCAAGTCCCTGAGGGCACATGTAAGACGGTCTTGATGACCTATCAATCCGGTCTTGCAAGGACAGTTCGTGACATTCAGGAAAGCAGAGAAACCATTGAATCTTTAGGTGATCTTCTTAGAAAAGCCGTGATGGAGATGGACGGAATATCAGTAGATTTGCTTAGAGCCAAGATCGAAGAATCCTATAACGGCTTTTTTGGGAGGTGGGATATTGATGGCAATTATCCAGAGGGCAATCGAGGTATTGAGAATCCATGGGTAATGGGCGTTGGCTCTATTACTAAACTGTTCTATGAAAAAGAAAAGGCGATGAAAGCCCTCGAAGCTGCCGCCAAATACGAAAGGGATCTGGATGATCTGAATAAGAGAATATCCGAGCATGCTAGAGAACTAAAGGGTGCAGAATCTTACGTCAAGAACAACAAGATACTAAAAGATGATGCTGTCAAACGGAGGCAAATAGAGGCTGAACTTAAAGGCATTGATTTGGAATACGAGAAACTGGAAAAAGTCAATAAAGAGTGGCCAGTGGCAGAGTCGAAAATCAATGACATAAACAAAAAAATACCTCAATTGGAGAAGAAAGAGGAGAGACTCAAAAAGGAGAGGGAAGAGGCTGAAAGCTATCAAAAAGCCAAGGCCCTTCTTGATCAATACAATCGGGTAAAAAAAAAGAAAGAGGCTCTAAATCAGGCGAATAAACACCTTGAAAATGTAGTGACGCTTTCAGATGAAGATCTCAATCGCATAAGAACAACCTTTAATAATAAAAACAATCTTGAGGCATCTTTGTCAGCCGGGAAGCTATGGGCAAAATTTAGTGCCAAAAAGGACATAGAGCTGGAAATTCAGAAAGGACTTGAAGAGAGGCTTCGAATCAAGACAAGAAAAGGAGAGCCATTTGATTTTCAGGCCGATGGAAGATTTATGTTGTCCCATCCTGAATGGGAACTGGAAGTAAAATCCGGCGAGGTAAATTATGAACAAATATCAGAGGAATATAAAAAGGTAAAATCAAATATCCATAAACTTCTCCAGAAATTCAATGTAAAATCTCTTGAAGAGGCTGAAGCCTTAAACAGGAGCTACAATGCAGCATTAGCAGATATTAAAAAAGCCAAATCCAACCTGGAAGAGGAGCTGGGGGGGCTAACGTACGAGGAAATAAAAGATAAAGTAAACAGACTTCAGGTCCAAGAGCCTGGTAGGTCACTTGAGGATATTCTTAACGAGTTGGCAGCTACAAGAGCAGAAATCCAAACCATAAAGAGGGGGCTCGGTGAACTTGAGAAAAAGCTCCAAGAATACGTAAAAGACTATGGTAACCAAGCCAAGCTAGTCGAAAGGCTTGGAGAGCTGGCACTTGATAGAAAAAATAATCGGGAGAGCCTCAGTAAATTGAACCCATTACCAGCAGAGATAGATGATGCTGATCAGTTCATCAGCGAGTACGAGGCGGTGGAAAATAGACTCAAAGAATTAACGCAAAAACATAATAAGCTGATTCAAGAAAGGATTCGACTGGAAGCACAGGCACCCGACAGATCGGTTGAGGAAATTGAAAGAGATTTGAACGAGGCAAAAAGCAGGTTTAATGCGGAACTGAAAAAAGGCATGGCGATAGCCAAGATAAAGGAAACTATGGAAGCCTTGCTTGAGGAGATGGATAGCGCCACCTACAAACGCTTGGAGGATGATGTCTCGGAATTTCTGCAAAAGATGACAGGGGGTCGATATCAAGCTGTAGATATGAAAGAAAGTGTTCCAAGTGGATTCCACAGGAAAGATGGCGTGGTGATGCCTTATGACTTTCTTTCGACAGGGACAAAAGATGTACTCGGTATTGCGTTAAGATTGGCAATAACAAAACAGTTTTTAGGGAAGAAGCAGGGCTTCGTGATAATGGATGACCCTCTTGTTGACCTTGATCCAGATCGGCAGTCAAAAGCCGCGAATACCATAAAAGAGTTTGCCCAGAGTAAACAGGTTATCCTGCTAACCTGCCACCCGTCGCACGCAAAATTGCTGGGTGGTAATCTAATAGAGTTGAACCTGTAAACATTTTGGGAGATAAGGAAGTATGACATGCGTTATGAAACTGTAAGACACAAGAGGGATAGATATGGCTTTTGCATTTCGAAATGACATCAAGACAATTGGCGGGCAGGTTAGAAACAGGTTGTTAAATTCTGCGAATGGGCATTGAGGCTCGCCCCACTGGCGTCTATCCCTCGGAAAGGTTCCAATCCTTCCGGTTTTCTCTATTTCTT
>JAFDFZ010000147.1 GCA_019309565.1 Deltaproteobacteria bacterium | reverse complement strand
TCGCCGAAAGTCTGTACGGCGATTACCGCAGCCGGTTTGGCATCTTCATAAGGCACAGCCTGTTTCAGGTACAGGTTTAGCACCTTCCAGGCGCATTGGCTCAAGCGCGCCAAAAGGTTTCGATTCAACATGAAATAGATGCGCAGCCGCTTTGGGATGCTGAACACCCACTGGCGGTGAGGCACATATTTGAGCACATCTTCGCAGAGCCACTGGCCGAATTCAATCACGCGCTTCTGGTGACAGGAAGGGCAAAAATGCCGGCGCTTGCATGAATAGGGAAGCAGATATTCATAACCACAATCTTTACATTTGACCCTGGCAAAACCGAAACGCAGATCGCCGCAGTCCAGATACCGATAAATCACCTCCATCGCATAGGGCCGCCAAAAGCCGTAGAGAGCAACGCACCGGTAATAATGGCCGGCACGCGGATCGCGCGACTCATAAACGCCAAAATCGATGCTGGCCGCCTGCTGTAGCATTTTTCATCGCCCTTGCCATCGGATTTAATGGTTGACGATGAAAATATCATAATGTAAATATCTATGTAAAGTATTATGTATACTGCTTGGGTTAAATCATATAAGCCGAAGATGACAGGCCACTTGGTGATCGCCCTCAAGGGTCATTAATTCCGGTTCTTTTTGGTCACATGGATCGAATCTTTTTGGACAGCGGGTATGAAAGCGGCAGCCGGTCGGAGGATGAATCGGTGAAGGAATATCTCCTTCTAGAATAATTTGCTTCCGCGAGCGGGTTGCTGAAGGATTGGGCAATGGGGTGGCCGAACACAGGGCTCGGGTATAGGGATGACATTGTTTTTCGAAAAGTTCGTCGACGGCAGCAATTTCAACAAGCCGCCCAAGATACATTACGCCGACTTGCGAACAGACGCTTCGAACCACGGCCAGATCATGGGTAATGAATAGACAGGTCAAATGAAGTTCTTCCTGCAACTTTTTAAAAAGTTTAAGGATTTGGGCTTGAACGGAAATATCTAGCGCCGAAACAGCTTCATCCGCTACCACAAATTTAGGATTCACCGCCAATGCCCGTGCAATGCCGATGCGTTGTCTTTGGCCGCCGCTGAATTCGTGAGGATGCCTGGAAATATAGAATTCTGGGGGAGATAACCCGACAAGATCCAAGAGATTCAAGATCGCCTTTTCCTGTTCTTTTCGGGACATTTTGGTGTGGATACTAAATGGCTTCGAAAGAATTTGGCGGACTGTTTTACGCGGATTGAGAGAAGCAAATGGATCTTGAAAAATAATTTGCATTTGGGCTCGAAGCTGAAAAAGCTCTTTCGGCGTGATATTAAACAAATCTTTTCCGAAACAATTCACCGTTCCGCCGGACGGTTCTAGTAAAGCCAATAACAACCGGCCAACCGTCGATTTTCCGCAACCGCTTTCGCCGACCAGACCAAAGGTATTTCCTTCTTCAATTTGGAACGTGACGCCGTCCACTGCATGGACCTTTTCTTTTTTTCCAAAAAAACTCATGCTCTGTATGGGAAAATACTTTCTTAAATTTTGAGTCTGTATCAGAGCCACGCGGTTATTCCTCTGCAAAATCGGTATTCATTTGGTTTGCCCCGGAGTTCGCCAACACCAGAAATAATGCCCGGGCGATACCGACATTTTGGGCGGTTGTTCGCTTGAACAGGCCCTTTCCCGGTATTCGCATCGAGGGTGGAAAGGACAGCCGGTCGGTGGATTCATTAAATTAGGCACCATTCCTTCAATAGCCGATAAATTTTCGCGGAATTGTTCAATACTCAAAACGGATTTTAACAATCCAATGGTATACGGGTGCGCCGGTTTATCGAATACATCAAAAACCGAGCCGTATTCAACGGTTTTTCCGCAATAGATCACGCACACCGAATCGCAGATTTCGGCAACAACGCCTAAATTGTGGGTGATTAAAATCATGGCCGTATTCAGTTCGGAGATTAGATCTTTAACTCGGTAACTGAAACGGTTCACCTGAACGGGTGTCCATGGGGTGAAAAGGGGCTATATCATCGGCAAAAATTGCCATTAAAATAAATCCGACAATTAAGAATAAGCCGAGTAGACCCGCTCGGCTTTTACTGTATTTTCGCCAGAATTCTTTTATCGCTTCATACATTTGATTCACAGTCGAAAACCGAAATGTTATACTTCATTAATATAACGAACCCGAGGATCTAAAATCGCGTAGGTTAAATCCGTCAGGAAATTTACAATAATCACCAGAACGGTTATTACGATGAACAGGCCCATTGTTAAGGGGTAATCCCGGGTGGTTAGGGAGCGGAGCATGAGCCGACCCAATCCCGGCCAAGAAAACACGGTTTCTGTTAAAATCGCGCCGCCGAACATATAACCGACTCGAAGGCCGATAATCGTGACGATCGGCATCATGGCGTTTCGAAGCCCATGCTGCATTATGACTCTTTTTTCCCCCAAACCCTTGGACCAGGCTGTCTTGATAAAATCAAGCCCCATTACTTCAAGCATACTTGCGCGTGTCAGGCGCGCGATAAAAGCAAGTTGCGCCAGCGACAGCACAAAGACCGGCATAATTGAATGTTGGACTACATCCCAAATGTATTTAAAACCTTCATACCCGCTAGCCACTGTTTCCATACCCTGAGCCGGGAACCATTTCAGTTTCACGGAAAAAATAATAATACCAATAATCCCAAGCCAAAAGACCGGGATGGAGTAGCCGATCAAGCAAAGGGTCGTAATGGAATTGTCGGCAATCGAATATGGTTTCCGAGAGGCCAACACCCCCATGGGGATGCCCAATAAAATGGCCACAAAGAGACTTGCTCCCATTAAAAGCAACGTATTCGGGAGAAATTGAAGGATGATCTTCAAGACCGGTTCCTTCCAGACGAAAGAATACCCTAAATCTCCTTGCAATATCGTTTTTAAATAAATGAACAGCTGCATATAAAGAGGTTTATTCAGCCCCAACTTTTCTCTCATCATTTCCATATATTCAGGTGAAGTGCCAAAATCGCCCACTATAACGAGTACCGGGTCGCCGGGTACGGAATGAATAATGATGAAGTTAATAATTATGATTCCGAGAAGCAGCGGTATGGCCTGCAGAATTCGGCGAATCATATAATAAAGAATGTTCATGTATTGTATTCCGTTGAATTAATTCAGATAAATTAAAGACGCTGAGTAAAAAATAGAGGGGTAGTTATTAATTTTTTTTTTACCGTCGGCCGATCATTTTGTTCCGGCCGACGGTATTTTTTTGTTTTTAATCTGGAGTTAATTATTTGCAATCCTTACACCACACTCCATCATAATCTCCCGCGTAGCCTTGCGGAGGAATCGGCAGACCGACAAACTTATCATTATACACAAACGGCAGTTTATAATGAATAAACCACATACCGGGTAAATCCGTGTTTAAGATCTTAGCCAACTCTCCATACAGTTTGCCGCGTTCTTTACGGTCTAACTTTCCCGAAGCCTGCTGCAGCAGTTCATCCACCTTGGGGTTTTCAGAACCCATAACATTACTCGGGGCCAACCCCTTCCGAATTTGACTACTCAATACATGCATCCCGACTATCCCAGGATCTGGCCCAAAAGACCATAGCCCCATAGCGAGATCGAAATCCCACTTATGGTAAACCAATTGTGGATAAGCGGTGCCTTCCAGAGGCATGGCTTTCAGTTCGATCCCAACCTTTCGCCATTGCTCCCGCAACATTTCATTCGCTTTACCCGCTTCGATATCCGAAGCGGAATTATATTGCCGAATGGAAAACCGGATGCCATTTTCTTTTGGGAGAAATCCCGCTTTATCCAAAAGCTGTTTGGCTTTTTCCGGATCGTACCCATACTTGGGAACATCAGCGTTATAGGCCCATGAGACAATCGGGTTTTCCGGATTAATAAAGCCATTAGCGGTCCATCCTTGGCCGTAGTAGGCTTTCTTTAAAATTTCATCCTTGTCGGTGGCCCATTGGAGTGCTTCTCGTACTTTTTGGTTTTTAAGTGCTTCATGTCTTAAATTGAAGCGGGTCCACAGCGTCCCATTGTTAAGCGGTGTCATGATTTCCACTTTTGTACCGGGCAATTTCGCCAGGCGTGGTAACTCATGCCTTGGAATGGAAAAAACAAGGGAACTTATTTCACCGGTTTCGAACGCGGCTACTTGTGCCGACCAATCCGGAATGATGCGGAAAACGATCTCATCAAGGTAAGGCTGCCCTTCCCGGGAATAATCTTCATTGCGGACCACTCGGACATAAGTGCCTTTTACGTATTTGTCGAATTTGAAAGGGCCTGTGCCGATCGGCTTGAAATTGAGAGCATAATGATAATTGATTATTTACTTATGGACGTCCCGCAATATATCCATCACTTTCCAAAAAACGAGTCGGGTAAAAACAGCGTCAGTGGAGGAAATAAAACGATCAGTATGAGTACAACAACCAGTGGTAGGAGAAAGATGGCCGTGTCCTTGGCCACGCGTTCGACCGGTACTTTCGCCACGCTGCTTAAGACAAACAAGACCGTTCCGAAGGGAGGGGTTAAAATTCCAATCATCAAATTAAGAATCATGATAACCCCGAAATGAACCGGATCGATGTCGAGCTTTTGAATAAGTGGAATAAATACGGGAACCAGGATATTAATCGCGGCGACGGTTTCCATGAAGCAGCCAACAACGAACAGTAAAATGTTGATCGAAAAGAGGATGAGATAATAATTCTGCATTTTTCCCAGCATGAAATCGGCTACTATCTGAGGAACCTGTTCCTTGGCCAGTATCCACGCAAACAGAGTTGCTGAGACGACAATGAACATGATCTGGATGGTGGTCGACATGGAATCGACTAGTGCCTTGTAGAATTCTTTGCAGCTCATTTCACGGTAGATAAAAAAACCTAAAATAATTGCATAAAATGAGGCAATGGCCGCAGCTTCGGTCGGCGTAAAGACGCCAAAAAAAATACCACCTAGTATGATACCTGGTGTCAGTAGCGCCCAGAAAGTCGAAACAAAGGATTTTGCGATTTCAATAAAGCTTGCCCTCTCACCGATAGGGGTGTCGTATTTATCTGCTAGAAAATAGATTAATACCATCAGACTGAGGCCCATAATGAAGCCGGGAACAATGCCCGCTGCAAACAGACGACCGATTGAGGTTGACGCGACGACGGCGTAAATGACAGCAACCATGCTGGGTGGTATGATCGGACCGATTGTCGATGAGGCTGCGGTAATGCCGATCGTTAATCTGTCATTGTATCCGGCTTTCCGCATAGCGTTGATTTCAATGGCTCCCAAACCACCGGCATCGGCAATGGCGGCACCGGACATGCCGGCAAAAATTATGCTGGCAATTACATTGACATGTCCCAGACCGCCTTTTATGTGGCCCACAAGTTTGTTTGAGAAATCAAATATCCTGGCGGTCACGCCACTGACGTTCATGAGGTTTCCGGCAAGAATGAAGAAAGGAATCGCCAGCAGCGGGTAGGTATTGGCGCCTCCGACCATTGTCTGAATGGCAGCAAAATTTGGGACTGTTCCGTCCATGATAATGTATGCCAAGGACGGAATTCCAATAGCCAAAGCAACAGGCATCCCACTTGCCAATAGAATGAATAAGCCGATAATTAGAAACCAGAGCATACAAAAAACCTTTCAATAGCCGCAATTATTTTTTGCGAATTCTAATTCGATCGATTCGGATTCATTTTATAGTCAGTAAAGTATTTACGATAAAACCGAATGGATGCCGATATTTCTCTTAAAAGATACAACAGTGCGCCAATAGAGACGGAAATATAAAGATAGAATTGTGGAATCTGCATGGCCTGTGATTTGAATCGCCATGTTTTGTTGGCAAGTACGAAACCAAAATAGAGAAGCCCGATCAAAAAGGCGATCGTCAGGATCTCCTTTGCAATCCAGATTATTTTTTGCGCGCCTTTGGAAAGTTTTTTATTGATGAAATTATATAAGATCTCGATTTTGATGTGGGTGTCCATTTTTCTGACGTATGCGGCCCCCAGAAAGGTCAACCATACAAAACTGTAGCGGCACAGTTCGATATTCCAGGAGAAGGTTACACTAAAGACGTATCGATTGATGACCCCGACCGTCATCAGAGAAAAAATGAGTAGAAACAAAAACAAAGATACGGTCTCTTCGAGTTTGTCATAGATTTTTATTAACAATGATGTGTTCCTTTGGCGAATTTTCGTTGGCGTTCAGCAATAAATAGATAGCACTGAACGCCAACGTCATCGTGATTATAATCTGTTTGGCTTACATGCCTTGAATTTTCTGATGCAGATCCTCGCCGTATCGAATCCACCATTTTCTGAATTTCATCGGCATATCGGCGGTCGCCTTTTTAAATGCTTCAATATCCGGTTTAACAACAGTCAACCCTTGGCTTTCGAAGAAAGCGCCCAGTTCTTGGTCATCCTTATTCAGCAGATCAACGATCATTTGGGATGCAGCTCCAAATGAATCCTGCATGATCTTCTGATGGTCCTTGCTCAGCGAATTGAACTTTGGTCCATTCATGAGAAAGAAGCATACGTTTGTCACGTGGGATGTCAGGTTGATGTATTTTTGAACCTCGTAGAATTTCATGTTCTTGATGGCTGATAGGGGATTTTCCAACCCATCCACAACTCCCTGCTGCAAGGCCATATATGCTTCGGCATAGGCAATCGGTGTAGGATCGGCACCCATGGCTTTTCCGTATGCCACACAGATGTTTTGTTCGGGAACCCGCAGTTTAAAACCTTTAAGGTCCGACGGGCTCTTCACCGGTTTGTTCGAGGTCAGTTGCCTGATACCGAATGATGAAGTGCCGACGACTTTGATATTGAACTCCTTTTCAAGATCGGAAAACATTTTTTGTGCAATGTCGCTTTTTGCAAATCTCAGGACATGATTGTTGTCTTTGAAGGTATAGGGCATTTCACAAATACTGATGGGTTTAAAAAGATTTCCGATCTGGCCTGCCCCAGAGACGCACATATCCACCGAACCGAATATGACCGCTTCGGTGATCTGCTCTTCGGTTCCGAGTTGAGATGCAGGGAATACTTGAATCTCGATTTCACCACCGGATTTTTCCTTTACCAACTTGGCCACATGATGGGCGCCTTTATCCCATGCATGACCGGGGTTGTAAACATGTGCCAGCTTAAATACCGTCTTTGCAGGCGCAGCAGACGAAAAGCTGAACACCAACATTAACGCCAAAGAAAGAACAGCCAATTTTTTCATGATAAATACCTCCTGTTTATGTTGGGATTGGCCCGGGGGCACATCCCCCAGATGCATCACAAGGACCTTCATCTGAACCGACCAATTATGTTTCTGGTTTTGACCCGGCAAAACTGGAATCTGCTTTTTTGCGTTCCAGATCAACCGGTCATTCGGATCAACAGATGTCAGCCTATTTGTCTTGAAATCCGTTCTGCCGCGTTGGTAATATCGATTTTAAGCCATTCTTTTACTTTTTTCGGTTTTTTTTCCCGCAACCCATCCAGCATGCCCTGGTGTATCTCAATCAGTCGATCCAGATCCAGATTCGTGCTGTTTCTAAAATCAATGGCCAGATAGGGTCTGGCTCTTTCCCACAGCATGCCGATAATCTCAGTCAACAGCGGCAGATGGGCTTCCTGGTAAATCAGTTGATGGAATTTTTCATTGATACCGATCAATTTTGAATGCTTGTCCTGATCGGTTACATTGGTATACAGAACCATTGTCGCTTCAAGTTCCTGCAGGGATTCTTCACTTCGGTTTTTACCTGCTTTTTCTGCGGCATAACTCTCAAGCATCATGCAGATTTCAACGATCTGCCTCAAATTCTCCAAGCTGAGCTGATTGACTGTCATCCGTCTGTTTTTGCTGACTTCAATAAGCCCTTTGGCCTCCAGTTTTCCCAAGGCTTCTCTGACAGGCATTGGGCTTACATCATACCGATCTGCAACCTGCTTGACAGTGATACTTTCCCCTGGAGGTATTTCCCCAGATGTAAGGGCACTCAATAATTCATTGTAAATGGCATCCTGGAGGGTCAAGGATTTTAGTTCTTTTTTTTCATCTTCGTATGGCTACGTTGCAATCGGGCTTCTATAAAAACATTCGGTATATGGTCGGCGGAATGATCTTCGAAATTAAAGATAGTATACATCTATATTTGATCGATTGATCAATTAGGTGAAATTTGGCGATGTGTCAAGAAAAATTTTGCGCATTTAATTTGAACTGTTTTATGGTTATATCCGCAAGCTTGATTTATAAAGGCCTTTGGGGTCGGACCGAACTAACATGCTAGAAATAAACAAAATATGCATTGAGGTTTTAGAGGTGACGATATTCATACTAAAAAGACGATTTTAAGGTCAAACGGATAGATTTGGATACACTTATTAGTTTCTGATAAATTGTAACTATCTGGATTAAAATGGTATTTTTGGGAACGTTCTACCCAAAGGAGCAAAGGGCTGTTTCCATCGGCGCAGGATTTGCGTCTATAGCGCCCGGATAAATTGATTCACAATCAAAACGGTTACAGAGCCCCGGTTGACAAAAAGAGCTGAATCATCTGTAAGCTCTAATGGCTGTCTTTTGCTTTCCCATCTTCAAAGGTTCTCCAGACTCTCTCGCAATGAGACACCTTCCGGACGTCAGCACGCTTTCGCCGGGGCTGTTGCCTTGCGGCTTTCGCGTTGAGCAATGTTTCATGCTCTATTTCCGATGTTACATCGGGACATTCGCTTCTTCCAGATTCTTTCTCCCACCTCACCATCTACACAACGCCTTACGGTAATGCCTGCCCGATATTGCATCGGGCGATGTGACCGGGGTTAATACGTTCTGTGTAATCGACCATTGCAGACAACTTAGGCGGAAC
>JAFDFZ010000146.1 GCA_019309565.1 Deltaproteobacteria bacterium | reverse complement strand
ATCGATGACACTGATCGTAACAACTTTTTAGATAGAATCTGCGGTATCATCACCGAAACAAATACAAGCTGCTATGCATGGACACTGATACCCAACCACGCTCATCTGTTGTTGAAAACCGGACGGGTTCCCATCGCAACCGTTATGAGACGCTTGTTGGCCGGACATGCGGGTTATTTCAACAAACGACACTGCCGCACCGGGCATCTTTTTCAGAATCGATATAAATCCATTTTGTGCCAGGAAGACACCTACTTATTGGAACTGGTCAGGTATATTCACCCCGTTGTTGCAAAGAAAATCAAAAGGAGCAGTCATCAGATGCTAATAGAATCATGTATGTAGACCATTTTGCTATATGATTTATGAATTCCATTAATTGTTGGTTTCAGAAAATTCGTGAAAACCAAGGATCAATCCCGTTTATAAAAGGGCAAAATGGGAATTTGGCTATACGATTTATGCAACTACGGGGTTCATCTAAATCCACTGCGAGCCGGACTTGTTAAGGATTTTTATCTATTGGAGAAATATCCATATTCCGGTCATAGCACTTTAATGGGCAAGATTAAAAGAGAATGGCAGGATATTGTATGGGTATTGAAGCTGTTTGATGAGCGCATAGGGGTGGCAAGACGACGGTATCAGGAGTTTGTTAAAAAGGGCATATCAATGCATATCAATGGGTCGTCGCAAGGATTTAACCGGAGGTGGGCTGATTCGAAGCATGGGGCGCTGGGCGGTGGTTAAATCTATGAGGAAGGTCAAGGTGTTTGAAAAATCAGATGAGCGGATTCTTGGGGATGGAGATTTTGTTAAACACGTGTTGTCAGTGGCCGAAGAGCGGATGGAACGAATAGATCTATTGCGATCTAAGGGATACAATCTTGAAAAGATCGTACAGCGGGTCTGTTCGGTGATGGAGCTTGAACCATCGGAGATATTAAAACCAGGAAAAACCCGCAGCCGTGTGACTGCGCGAAGTTTGCTCTGCTTTTGGGCCGTCAGAGAACCTGGCATCAGCATGACCGAGCTGTCAAGAAGATTGAACCTTTCATTAACCGGTGTGAGTCTATCGGTGAGCCGAGGTGAGAAAATAGCAGAGAGCAACGGTTTTAAGCTTTTAGACTGAAAACTGTAAATATGTGCAGCGTCCCCTAAACCGCTGACGCTTAGGCGGTGCTGCAGGGTCTTCAAATCTGAATCTTGTTGCGTCGGTTTTACCGACGCAACAAGATTCAGTAGTTATTACACCGAGAATAATATCTTTTACTTCAGATTGAAGTTTATGCTTCACGCAGCAGCGGCTTTTTTCTTTTCATCCTCTTCGGTCTCTTGGGTTATTGTCAATTCGCCGTTTTCAAGATCCACCCGAAGGGTCGTTCCTTCAAGCACGTTCCCACTGATCAACTCACGACCGATGCGAGTTTCAAGCTCCCGTTGCAGATAACGCCTGAGAGGCCTTGCTCCATAAACAGGATCATATCCTGATTTTGCGATAAATTTACGGGCAGGCTCCGTGATTTCGATCTTGATGCGCCTATCTTTAAGACGGTTTGCCAAATCCTGGGTTAAAAGGATAACGATCTTCTCGACCTCCTCAAGCGTAAGCGGCTTGAATATGACGATGTCATCCACCCGGTTCAAAAACTCAGGACGAAAATGCTGTCTTAGTTCCCTCATGACCTGCTCTTTGGCATGTTCTCTGATTTCACCCCGATCCGTCACCCCCTCAAGGAGATAATGCGAACCAATATTGCTGGTCATGATGATAACGGTATTCTTAAAATCAACCGTCCGCCCCTGTCCATCGGTGAGACGACCATCGTCGAAAATTTGAAGCAGCACATTGAACACATCGCTATGAGCCTTCTCGATTTCATCAAACAGGATAACACAGTATGGCTTCCTTCGAACCGCTTCGGTCAGCTGGCCGCCTTCTTCATATCCCACGTACCCGGGAGGAGCCCCGATCAATCGGGATACCGTGTGCTTTTCCATGTATTCGCTCATATCGATGCGGACCATGTTTTGCTCTGAATCGAAAAGCGCTTCGGCAAGGGTCTTTGCAAGTTCGGTTTTTCCTACCCCGGTTGGCCCTAAGAATATAAAGGTACCGATGGGTCGCCTCGGATCCTTGATACCGGATCTCGCCCTGATTACCGCATCGGCCACGAGCCGAACCGCCTCATCCTGGCCCACGACTCTCTTGTGCAATACTTCATCTAAGCGAAGGATTTTCTCCCTCTCACCTTCCATGAGCCTGGATACCGGGATATTGGTCCACCGAGATACGATTTCCGCTATTTCATCTTCTGTTACAGCCTCTCTGAGCAGTCGTTGAACTCCCTGTTCGCGTTGTAACATCTCTTCTTCAGCCTGAAGTTTCTTTTCAAGCTCGGGGAGCCGCCCGTGTTTGAGCTCCGCAGCCCTGTTCAAGTCGTAGTTTCTTTCTGCGATTTCAATCTCATGGCGCACTTTTTCGATCTCTTCCTTTAAGGATTGAACCTTTTTGATGACCTGTTTTTCGGCCTCCCACTGTGCACGCATGGTATCTATGGTTGCGCGCAACTCAGCAAGTTCTTTCTGTATGTTCTCAAGCCGCTCCTTGCTGGCCTTGTCGCTTTCTTTTTTCAGCGCTGCTTCCTCTATTTCAAGCTGCATCACCTTTCGGGATACTTCATCAAGCTCAGACGGCATGGAATCGATCTCGGTGCGGATCATTGCACAGGCCTCATCCACCAGATCTATCGCCTTGTCCGGCAGAAATCGATCAGATATGTATCGATTGGAAAGCACCGCTGCAGCCACAAGGGCGTTGTCATGAATCTTTACCCCGTGGTGGACTTCATAACGTTCCTTAAGGCCTCGAAGAATTGAAATGGTGTCTTCTACGGATGGCTCCTCCACCAGCACCGGCTGAAACCTTCGCTCCAATGCGGCATCCTTTTCAATATGTTTTCGGTATTCATCAAGCGTGGTGGCACCGATACAATGAAGTTCTCCCCTTGCAAGCATGGGTTTGAGCATGTTGCCTGCATCAATGGCGCCCTCTGCTTTGCCCGCACCCACAACGGTGTGTAACTCGTCAATAAACAAGAGGATTTTTCCTTCCGATTCTTTGATTTCCTGAAGAACCGCTTTAAGACGTTCTTCAAACTCCCCGCGAAATTTGGCACCTGCCAGCAATGCCCCCATATCCAACGCAAAGATAGAGCGATCTTTCAGTCCTTCCGGCACATCCCCCCTTACGATCCGATGTGCCAATCCCTCTACGATGGCGGTTTTACCTACTCCGGGATCGCCGATAAGCACGGGGTTATTCTTGGTCTTTCGGCTCAGTATTCTGATGACACGACGAATTTCACTATCTCGGCCGATAACCGGGTCCAGCTTTCCAGCCTGTGCCTCTTTTACCAGATCGCGACCGTATTTGTTAAGTGCCTCATAAGTGGCTTCGGGTTCGGCGCTGGTTACACGCTGGTGGCCACGGATGGAGGTAAGAGCTTTCAATACGGTGTCGCGCGTGATGTTAAATTCTTGAAGGATTTTACCCGCCGCGGTTCTGTTACCCTCGTAAGTGAAGGCAAGCAGTAAATGTTCGACTGAAACAAATTCGTCCCTAAGGCTCTTTGCCTCTTCTTCGGCCTTAACCAGAAGCATGTTCAATCGTTGGGTGATGTATACTTTACCGGCTTCCATCCCCGGTCCACTTACTCGCGGCTTTTTCTCAAGCTCCTGTTCCAGCCGCTCACGTACCGAGTCAACGGAAATTTCCATTCTCTTAAGCAGTCTCGGGACCAGACCGTCTGTCTGCTCCAAAAGCGCAAGGAGCAGATGCTCTCCATCGACTTCCTGGTGTCCGAATCGAACCGCCTTGTTCTGCGCTGCCTGAAGTGCTTCCTGTGATTTTATGGTAAATTTGTTTATATCCATTTTGATCCTCCAGTATCTATTTGCTGTTTGAAAATTTCTCCTGTAAATAGATATTCGTTTTTTTCATCGAAAAAACTTTGTCACCAATAATGGTTCTGAAATTCTTAATTCAAAATTCAGATATCTGTTTGCCATACGGTAATTTTTAATTATTATGTGTCAAGGGTATTTATTAAGCAGATGATTTCTATGATATAAGCTGAACTGTATCAAAATCCGCCAAGGCACCGATGAATCCACAAAGCATCATCAAACATAAAGCTATCAACGTGTTGCAATCATGTGCTATTTTAAGCGGGATGATCGCTTTGACAGCCTTGCTGGGATGGTTTGTTGCAGGCCCCCAGGGAATCAAGTGGGCAATCGGCCTGAGTATTGTTATCTTCCTTTTCAGTCCTCGAATCTCCCCTTACCTTGTTTTAAGACTGTACCGGGCCGTTCGGTTACCCCCGCATCAAATGCCGGTTATATATGATGCCCTTGAACAACTGGCTCACCGGGCAAACCTGCCGGCAACTCCGAACCTCTATTATATTCCATCGAGCATGCCCAATGCCTTTACCATGGGAAATCGTAGGGAGGCGGCCATAGCCCTTACGGATGGATTATTAAAATCTCTCAATTTGCGGGAGCTGATAGGGGTTTTGGCTCATGAAGTCAGTCACATACGCAATAACGATATGTGGATTATGAATCTGTCGGATATTGTCAGCAGGGTTACATCCATCTTCTCAATGACAGGCCAATTTCTGGTGGTTATGAATCTTCCCTTATTGTTGTTTTCCGGTTATCAAATACCCTGGTTGCCGATATTGACCTTGATCTTTGCTCCTTCATTGATGTTGTTTTTGCAACTGGCTCTGTCCCGGTCAAGGGAATTTGATGCAGACCTGAATGCAGCGATGTTGACAGGAGACCCTGAAGGGCTTGCGTCTGCACTGGTAAAAATCGAACAGTCTAAAGGTGGATTTTTTTCAAGAATTTTTTTCCCTGGACATCGAGAACCCAACCCATCTGTTTTACGCACACATCCAGATACAGAAAAACGGGTCAAGAGACTCCTTTCTTTTGAAGAAAAAAAACCGCGATATACTCCAATCGATGCCCTCATGGACGAAGATATATTCTATCATCCTGAATCAAACATTGTCGTCAGGCGCAATCCCCGCTGGCGGTTCGGTGGTATATGGTATTAATCATTGAAAGGTGTTTCGCGTCACGATGTTGATCTTTCTATTGAACCTTGATCTTGGTTGCTTTTTTTTGCTTTACTGATTCTTCCTTTTTCTCCAGATGCGATATCCTTTCATCTACCAATGAGCGGACGGCTTTCAAAAATTCGATTCGAGCCTGGTTCATATGTTTGGAGAAGCTGGATCTACCTTTTAAAAACCTTTCCAAATCCAGAAAGAATCGCCCGACAGGACAGATGGCCATTTGTTCTTCATGTTCTTCTTTGCCCATGATTCTCTCCTTTTAAAAAGACGAACAAGCGTTGATCTTTTAATTTCGCTGTAACGTATTTGGCTGCGGCAACCTGCCGTGGTAGCAGTATATGCTTTTTAAAGCTCCCCACCCGTACGATCAGTTCATCCGACACCTTGCTCAGTTCCACGTTTTCTTTTTCAACGAAAGGAAGCTTGATGATCAATTGATATATTCCCTTTGCCTTCTTTAATTGATAAGGCTTTCCCTTAAAGAATCTTTTTAATGGATTCTTACCGTCATACAAATGGGATGCCAGTATTTTCAGCCGATCATAACCAAGAATTTCTTGACCGTATAAGGTCACCGGAAAAATAGGGATGGGATCGAAATATTCCCGCGCCCTTTTCATATAATGTTTTTGATTCGATTTCCAGTATTGAAAATACTTATCCTCAACGCTCTCTGGCAGTATGCGGTTCATAATGATGCCGTCTATATTCATCTTGTAAAGACAAAAATACATAAAAGCTCTTTGCGTTTCCTTTAGGACGATTTTTTCGGGATTGGTCACAAGCCGTACACTGGTAATCTTTGGATCTGTTAAGATTTGATCCACCCCTTTTAGACGTTCGAACAAATATGCTATGGCATCAAAATAATCATCTCCTGGGATGGGAACATCATACACCCGCTTAACTACCGGGCCCGCAAATTTTGCAAGCGCTCTTTCCATCTTGTAAATTTTTTTTATGTACCATTCCAAGGTGGTTGGTATGCTGATAAACCTGAGCGATTCGCCGGTGGGAGCACAATCAAGTATGATCACGTCAAATTCTTCGTTGAGCACATACCGGTTAATGTACAACAACAGGCTGATCTCTTCCATTCCCGGTAAAATGGCAAGCTCTTCGGCGAGCACATCATCGATGCCCGTGGCATTCAGCAGAGTCGAAATATACCGGTATATGTCACCCCAATTTCTTGCGATTTCCTCGTAGATATCAAGCTCCTGTATCCAGAGCTGCTTCGCAACCTGAATGGGGTTACCTTTATTTAGATCGACCAGGCTCTTTTCAAGATCGAAAATGTCTGAAAGGCTGTGGGCTACGTCCAGAGATAAAACAACGGTTTTATATCCCAGGTCCGCTGCCTGTATTCCTGTAGCAGCGGCGACACTGGTTTTTCCAACACCCCCCTTTCCGGCAAAGAAAATGATTCTGATGTTCCGATTTTTGCTCATTTTTATATTGAAGACCCTGCAGCCCCGCCCAGGCGGGATCTACACTTCGTTCCGACAAGCTGCAGGGAATCTTCCTCCGTTAAGGAAGCAAGTCTAATTTTAGATTCGCTCGCTAACCCCGCAGCAAGTCGAAGCGTAGCGAAGATCCCGTTTATCGGGGCTGCGGGGAATGCGCTCGCTGTTGCGGTTCAAGTTTCGCATCCTATTTTACCGTAAAATTGCCAAAGGATCTAAAGTCGAATAAAATTTTTTTGAAGGCAAAATAATTGCACCGGGGCTCTTAAGGGGCAGCCATTACGAAACGTCGGGTCCAGGCCCAGGGAAACGACCACTGAGGGGTGGAAGATCTTGTTACCTCTGGTTTAAGCGCTTTGTTGCACCCCATTGTGCCGCTATCGAAGGGTGGTAAAGTGTATTTTGCCAGGCCAATCAGAACGGTAGAGTCTGCAACGACAATCACTTTTTGAGCCTTTCGGAGAGCATCTCAGAGGTTTCAAGCTCCCGTTTCATTTCATCCTGGTCATAATCGATCACGGAAACATCATTTTCGCTGAGATATTCTATGAAATCCCATTTGGAAAGGCCCGAGAGTTCAGCCGCCCTGCCCAATGAAAGGACCTTTTCTTTGAAACATTTCAGGGCGAGAAGCTTCCTCGATTCATTAGCTATCCTCTCCTTGGTTAAGCCGGAGGCCGAAAGACAGAGATAAAGTTCTTCCGGTAAATCTATGACTGCCTGAACGTTTCCCATGGCCACCACCTACCCTTTCGTTTGCAATGTCAATCTTGTGTAACTTTAGCATGTTAAAGGTAAATAATCCAATGAAAACGATCTCTGTTCTCATATTGCCACCCATATCATGCCGTCCACATGGTTCCCCATGGTTACAAGGGTCTCATAGCAGAACCTGGCGTTGGTGCCCGAAGTTATGTAATCGTTAACGAAAACAATTGAGCGGTTTCGAATATTCCAGGATTCCACCAACATTAGTTCTGACTGGTTCATGCTGGCATGTCGACTGTGGTGCACTTTGTCTGTTTTTTAAGAAACGGCCGGCATAAGTGTGTCTGATATCATGTGGTCTGATTCGCCGGATTCCGGCTTTTTCAAGTGCTTTGAAAAATACCCGCTTTCTCCAATTGTTAAGTTCAATCAGGTTTCCCGCTTCGTTTGTAAAAACATATTCAGGCATTTTCCCAAGGCCCAGGGCAAGTCCTTTCTTTTTTGATTCCAACATGTGCTTTTTCAATTCTGTGGTAAGCTGAAGACTCATGTCAACACGTCTGGATTTCTTATTTTTCGGAGTGGTAATCCTGTTTCGAACAAGTGATCTTCTGATTTCGATAAACCGCCCATTAAAATCGATATCCCCCCTACTGCAAGGCCAGGGCTTCGCCTATCCTCATGCCCGTCCGGGCAAGCAACAAAAGCATTGGATAATGTTTCGGGTAATGTTTTTTTACGGTGCTCAATAAAAGATCCAATTCTTCGGCCGTTAATGGATTGATATGTTTTCTCCGGTCTTCACCATTGAGAATCTTGCCGAGCCTCTGCCCCGGATTTGATTGGATAACCTCATCATCAACTGCCTTATTCAAAACACAGGAAATAACACTTTTCATATGAAGTGCGGTGCTTCTATTCAAACCGTTAGATAGTTTCCCGAGAAGGAAATCCTTTATCATACCTCTTGTGATTTCGTTTACCCGGTGGTTGCCGAATTCTGGCAAAACGTGGTTTTTTAGAATAGCCTTGTAATCGTTTACCGTTGATTCTTTACAGATTGCCGGCACGATGTTCTTAATCCACAAGTCAGCATATTCCTTGAAGGTTTTTACCGGTTTTTCTTCCTCAATCCTGAAATCCCCCAGTGCAAGCTTTGCCTCGATCATCCTGGCCACCTTCAAGGCCGTGTACCATACGGATACCCCCCTTTCACTTCAACTCGGCAAGCCGTGCCGTGTACCACTCCAATGCTTCTTCCTCGTACCAGCGATGCAGGTCCGGGTAAAAATC
>JAFDFZ010000145.1 GCA_019309565.1 Deltaproteobacteria bacterium | reverse complement strand
ATAAGCCAATCAGCAGTAAGTCGCTCCTCCATGAGAGGTCAAAAAATCGAAACAGAGAATCGGTTTAAACTGATTGATTAAAACGCATGAAATCATAGACGTCCCTCTGTTTCCACAAGTTTTCCCGATGCGAATCATCATCGACAATCTTCCCCCGTTCAATTCCACGCACCATCACATGATGCAGCGTGCCTGGTGCATCCAACCTTGCGCGATGCGGCATTTTCTGCCCTGCCCATCTGAAATCTTGTTTTTAAATAGCACGTAAAGTGAACTCAATCAACAACGTCACCAATTTTAGGTAAAGGAAAAGAAATGGAGCGCATATGGAGGCCCGTCAACTTAAAGGCTGAAATGTTCTGAACGGACATGCTCATATTCTTTCAGCGTGGTCAGCATCTTTGCCTTTAGTTCGTGTCCGATCTGGGTTGCCATGGAATGGAGCAACACGAACACGGGAGCAATGGAATTTGAAATCGATTTGCTTTTCACGGCCACCTGCAGGTAGAGATCACTGCATGTCACGATTTCGCTGGTGGCCTTGTCGGTGATGGCAATCACCTTCAATTTTCTCTCCCGGGCATATCGTGCCGCTTCGATTGTGTTCGGTGAATAGGAGGGAAAAGAAAATGCCATAATGATATCCTTTGGGAACATGTGGATGATCTGTTCTGCAAAAGTCAGTCCGTTGCGGTTCATGGAGTGGGCGGGAATCGATACCCGGTTCAGCAGATATGCGGCCGTATCGGCGAGATAACTGGATAGCCCGAAGCCCACCGTATAAACTTGATGGGCGCGTTTGATCCATATCAAGCATTTCGTATATTGTTCGGGGTCCACAAACCGAAGGGTATGATGAATGTTTTCGATGGCTTCATCGGCCATCATCCGAAGATAACGGGGGATCTTTGAATCGTTCTTGGATACGCGTTCCGATAGAAAAACTTTGTAACGATTAAGGGGGTCGAGGTCTTGCCGAAAGTTATTCACAAAGGTAGATCGGAGTTCTTGGAAGCCACGGTATCCAAGCGATTGGGTAAACCGCACAATGGTTGCCTTGCTGATTCCCAAAAGATCTTCAAGCTCTCTGATGGAGCTCAAAGCAAATCGCTGAGGATTTTCAATAATATAGTTGGCGATTTTTTTATGGCTTTTGGTTAGATGCGGGATCCTCTGCTTGATCCGATCCTTTAACTCCTTTACGTCATCTTGCATCTTTGAATGGTTATTTTTCCACCGGTTCATGGCCATCCATATATTCAAAAACAGGTAAAATTGCAACCTGTAAGTTGGGAAGCGTTTTTATGTTTTGGCTCTGATCCTTCAGGGTCGTGGTTATTTCTTGATCTTTAAATTTTTATTGACAAGAAAACATTCGCATGATATTCAAACATTTGTTTCAGATTATTTTAGGTTGTGAAACATTTTTTGTCAAATTGTTTGTTTTGTTTGTTCGCATTTAAATGTTGCTGCATGGTTCATGTGCTTCAAAAGGCGGGATTCATATAAATATGCGCCTTTGTTGTGGTTTTCGATTCTTTCTCTTCACTCTTCATCTAATGGAATAGTAGGAATGATGGGTTTTGTAAATGAGCCCACACTAGTAACTATATGATTCCAATAAGTTATTCAATTTTCAAGGAATTGAATTGGCTGATCGCCCTTTTTATTAACCCCTAAGCACAAGGAGGTGTTCCGATGAAAAAATTGAGCATTCTTGGAATCATGGTAATTCTGATTTCTATGCTGGTTTCATCCGGTACCGTGGCATCGGAAGGAGGGAAAACCATCGTGTTCGCCCTTGGGGCGGAGCCGGTTCGGCTGGATCCCCCCAATCAGACGGACAATCCGTCTGAGATGGTGGTGCGGCATATCTATGACAACCTGGTGGAGTTTACCGAAAAGGGGGACATCGTTCCCATGCTGGCCACGTCCTGGGATACCTCAAAAGATGGGCTTCATTGGACGTTTCATCTGCGGAAAGGTGTGAAATTTCATGACGGAACCCCGTTTGATGCCAATGCCGTTGCGTTCAATCTGAAGCGGGTGACCGATCCTGAGAAAACAACCCGCAGAACAAAACTCTATGCGCCCTTTATTGAATCTGCAAAGGCAGTGGACAAATATACGGTCAGCATCGAGCTTAAGGCCCCCTTCGGTGCTTTATTGGCTCATTTTGCCCACGGTGCAGGAGGGATGGTCAGCCCAAAAGCCTTACAGACCTATAAGGATAAGATCAGTCTTCATCCTGTGGGAACGGGCCCTTTTATATTTCAGGAATGGGTTCCGGGCGAACAGATCGTGCTGAAACGAAATGATGCGTACTGGAAGGGCAACGCCAAGATCGAGAAGATTATCTTCAAGCCCGTTCCAGAAGCTGGTTCTCGGGTGATGATGCTGGAAAGCGGAGAGGCCGATGTGGCCTTTCCCGTACCGCTGGTGGAGGTAGACCGGCTCAGAAAAACCAAGGGTGTCAAGGTGATCACAGGGGATACGGCACGGGTCATCTATATCGGCATGAACAACTTGAAAAAGCCCTTTTCGGATGTTCGCGTAAGAAAGGCCATCAATTACGCCGTCAACAAAAAGGCGATCGTGAAAAACATCTTAAAGGGCATGGCCACCCCCTCCAAATCGATCATCGGATCTCTGGTCTGGGGCTATTCACCGATTCAGAGCTATGAATACAACCCCGAGAAAGCAAAATCCCTACTGAAGGAGGCCGGATATCCAAACGGTTTTGAAACCTCTCTCTGGACGCCTGAGGGCAGATATCCCATGGACGCTCAGGTTGCAGAAGCGGTGGCCGGTCAGCTGCAGAAGGTGGGCATCCGGGTCAAGCTTCGTAAATGGGAATGGGCCGCCTACATCCGAAACACCCGGAAAAAACCGGAAGAGGCTAAGTACGAGATGTTTCTGCTGGGGTGGGCGCCGTCTACCGGAGATGCGGACTGGGGAATGCGGCCGCTGTTCTATTCGGGGATGTGGGCTCCTATCGGAAGCAATCGTTGTTACTACAAAAACCCCGAAGCGGATAGGTATATCGAGGCCGGGATGAAGACGGCTGATCCGGAAAAGCGGAAGGAGATCTATCGGAAGGCCCAGGAGATCATCGTAAAGGATGCCCCCTGGGTGATGCTCTATGACATGGTCCAATCCGTTGGAATCAGAGAAAACCTTGAAAACATTACCGTATGGCCCATTGAAATCGTACTTGTAAAAGATGCTTATTTCAAATAGAGGATAATTCCAGGTGGAAGATAGGTTCAGACACCCCTGAAGCATTTCCGTTCGGGGGTGTCTGTATCCGTGCGATTGTGGAACTCATGCCCGTGACGTGCGAACTTTTGGAACAGGAAATGTACAGGAAATATAAGGGATGCTACAGCACATCGTACGACGGCTGCTTTATCTGATTCCCATCTTCTTCGGGGTAACCTTCATTTCATTTGTAACCCTGCACCTTTCTCCTGGGGATCCGGCAGAGTTGCTGGCTGGAGAAGATGCCACCCAGGAAGATATCCTTGCCATCCGCAGGCAGCTTGGGCTGGACAAGCCGCTTCTGGTCCAGTACTTGGTCTATCTGAAAAACGTCGCCAGGGGAGATCTCGGCACCTCGATCCGAACCCAGCGAACTGTTCTTCGGGAGGTCTTTGCACGGTATCCCGCCACCCTTGAACTTGCAGGAACCAGCGTCATTGTCGCGTCGATCATCGGCTTTTTTGCAGGCATCATTGCAGCAAAAAATCAAAATTCCTTTTTTGATTACGGCAGCATGATCGTTTCCCTGTTTGGAATCTCGATGCCGATTTTTTGGTTGGGATTGATGCTCATGCTTCTGTTTGCCGTCATCCTCGGCTGGTTCCCGGCGGTGGGCAGGGGCGGCATCTCCCATCTGGTGCTTCCGGCCATATCCTTAGGGGCCAATTCGGCCGCGGTGATCGCCCGAATGACCCGCTCAAGCTTGTTGGAAGTCATCCGGCAGGACTATATTCAGACAGCCCGAGCAAAGGGACTGGCCGAACGGGTGGTCATTTTCAAACACGCCGTACGAAACGCCCTGATTCCGGTTATCACCGTCATGGGTATCCAATTCGGTTATTTGCTGAGTGGTTCGGTTTTGACCGAAACGGTGTTTGCCTGGCCCGGTGTAGGCCGGCTCATGGTCCAATCCATCTATGCCCGGGACTATCCGGTGGTCCAGGGCGCCATTCTGCTGGTGGCGATCAACTTCGTTCTCGTCAATTTACTGGTGGATATTCTTTACGGGTATATCAATCCAAGGATTCGAGTGGAATAGAGGACATGGAAGAACCGGAAAATATCGTAAAGGGAGAAAGCCTCTATCGGATCACGCTTCGGCAGTTGAAGAAAAACAAGGGGGCAATGGCCGGTGGGGTCATCATTCTACTGTTTATTTTCAGTGCCATCTTTGCGCCCTGGATCGCACCCTATGACCCGCTGGAATCGAATCTGGAGGAAGCCTTGCAGAGCCACAATTTCAAGCATTGGCTGGGTACCGATGAACAGGGGCGGGATATTTTGAGTCGTATCATTTACGGCGGTAGGATGTCGCTGGCCATTGGTGTGATTGCAGTGGCCATTGCCAATGCCGTTGGAATTTTGCTCGGACTGGTTTCCGGCTATGTGGGAGGGAAAGTCGACAACGCGATCATGCGGATGATGGATATTCTGATGGCGTTTCCCGGCATGCTGCTGGCGCTGGCCATCGTCAGTGCACTGGGTCCTGGAATTTTCAACTTGATGATCGCCATCGGGGTATACTCCGTACCCACTTTTGCCCGGGTGGTTAGAGGTTCGGTGCTTGCGGTAAAGGAAATGGAATACGTGGAGTCGGCTAGGGCCATTGGCCTTGGAAATATCAAGATTTTATTTTCCGATATCCTGCCCAACTGCATGGGCCCGGTGCTGGTATTGTCGACCCTGCGGATTGCAACGGCCATCCTGACGGGAGCCGGTTTGAGTTTTTTAGGCCTCGGTCCGCAGCCCCCCACACCGGAGTGGGGAGCCATGCTCAGTTCAGGAAGAACCTATCTGCGGGTGGCCCCCTGGGTAGCCACCTACCCGGGGCTTGCCATCATGTGTGTGGTGCTGGGGTTTAATATTTTCGGAGATGGCCTTCGGGATGCTATGGACCCGAGGTTGAAAATATAAAAGATTTTATCCTGATTTTGTGAAAGATTCTATGCTTACCTTGATTCGCGGTGGGGAGTTATTCGGACCGGAGCCCATGGGCCGCCGGGATATTCTGATCTGCGGCGGGAAGATCGCCGGAATCGCAGATCGCATCGATATTCCGCGGCAGTGGGATGTGGAAGTCGTCGATGCGGAAGACAAGGCGGTAACCCCTGGCTTTATCGATCTGCACGTTCACATCATCGGCGGTGGGGGGGAAGGTGGGCCTGGGACCCGGGTGCCGGAGATTCAGCTCGGGAGCATCGTCCGGGCCGGAGTCACCACGGTGGTCGGAGTACTGGGTACAGACGATGTGAGCCGGCATCCAGAGACGCTTCTTGCAAAGGCGATGGGTTTAGAGAAGGAGGGGATCACAGCCTATATTATGGTGGGATCCTATCAAATGCCGCCGGTTACGATCACCGGTTCGGTGCGAAAGGATGTAGCGTTGATTCCTCATGTGCTGGGGGTGGGTGAGGTAGCGCTTTCAGATCACCGCTCTTCGCAGCCAAGCTTTGAAGAGGTAGCGAAGCTGGTGGCAGAGGCCCGGGTCGGAGGAATGCTGGGAGGCAAGGTGGGGGTGGTGCAGTTTCACATGGGAACCGGAGCCGGCGGGATGGAATACCTGTTTCGGCTGGCACGGGAAACCGAGGTTCCCATCGGGCAGTTTTTTCCGACTCATGTTACCCGCTCTGCTGAGCTCTTTGAACAGGCCATACGGTTTGCGCAAATGGGGGGATCGGTGGATATTACCGCTTCGGGCAAGATGCTTTCTTGGCGGATGAAAGCCGCAGATGCCATCCGGGAGCTTCTTTCTGCGAAGATTTCCATGGAACAGATCACCATCAGCTCCGATGCCAACGGCAGCATGCCCATCTTCGATGAGAACGGCCGGCTCCAGAAGCTGGCAGTGGGTGAAATCCAGAACTTACAGCAAGAATTCCACCGATTGGTCACCGAAGAGGGATTGCCGGCTTCCGACATACTGCGTTGCTTTACCCTCAATCCGGCACGGCGGATTGGTATCGACGGATTCAAGGGGGTGCTTAAGGTTGGAACGGATGCCGATCTCATTCTTTTTGATTCGAATTGGCGGCTCGATCAGGTATTTGCCCGGGGAACTCGCATGGTCTCAGGGGGCAGCGCTGTGGTGAAGGGAACCTTCGAGTAGGGATTGTTTCGGGAGGAATTGGTTCTTGGCTCTGATCGAAGTTAAAGACCTGAAAACCTATTTTTTTGCCGATGAGGGCGTGTTGCGCGCGGTGGATGGGGTAGACTTTTCCATTGAACCCCAAAAGACGCTCGGGGTCGTCGGGGAGAGCGGTTGTGGCAAATCGGTGACTGCCCTTTCGATCATGGGGCTGGTTCCCATGCCGCCGGGCAGAATCGTTAGCGGCGAGATCCTTTTCAACCGGAACGGCACCATCATCGATCTTACGAAACTCCATCCACAGGGGCCAAAGATTCGATCCATTCGGGGCAACGAGATATCCATGATCTTCCAGGAGCCGATGACTTCCTTGAATCCAGTTTTTACCATTGGCAACCAGATCATGGAAGCGATCATTTTGCATCAGAATCTGAATAAACAGGATGCCCGGGACAAGGCCATCCAGATGTTGAGGGCGGTTGGAATTCCGCAGCCGGAACAACGCATCAACGAGTATCCGCACCAACTTTCAGGTGGTATGCGGCAGCGGGCGATGATCGCCATGGCGCTTTCATGCAACCCTGCGCTTCTGATCGCCGATGAACCCACCACCGCCTTGGATGTCACGATCCAGGCCCAGGTACTGGACCTGATGAACGAGATGCGGGAGCAGTTTCATACTGCCATTCTGTTCATCACACATGACCTGGGAGTGATTGCCAGTATGGCAGATGATGTCATCGTGATGTACCTGGGCAGGATCGTTGAAGGTGCTCCAGTCAGGGAGGTCTTCCACAACCCGAAACATCCATACACCCGGGGATTGATGAAATCGATTCCATCTCTTGCCAGTGTGAAAGACGAGCCTTTGGTCCCGATCGAAGGTGTGGTGCCGGATCTTTATGCACTTCCCGAAGGATGCGGATTTTCACCGCGTTGTCCTGAAGTCATGAATATTTGCAGAAGCCAAGTTCCCGAGCTGACCCGTATCGCGCCTGCGCACTTCGTTGCCTGTTGGCTGTTTTCAAAACCTCCGACATAGGAATTGCCAATGCCTGCTCCCGTTCTGCTCGAAGTAAAGCACCTGAAGAAATATTTTCCGGTACAGAAAGGGATCCGGAAGCGTGTGGTGGCTCATGTGAAGGCGGTGGATGATGTGGATCTGTTCATCCGGCAGGGTGAAACCCTCGGACTGGTGGGAGAGAGCGGCTGCGGAAAGACCACTGCCGGCCGCACGATCCTTCGGTTGATCGAACCGACCGCGGGGAGCATTCGCTTCAGAAGCAGAAGGCTGGCCGAACCTGGACAAGACTACCGGCAGGTGGACATTGCCTCGGCTCCAAGGGATGTGCTCAAGTCCCTGAGAAGAGAGATGCAGATCATTTTCCAGGATCCCTTTTCGTCCCTGAATCCTCGTAAAACCGTGGCAACCATTGTGGGGGAGCCGATGGCCGTCCATGACACCGTCAATCGGGCGGAAATTGAGCGCAGGGTCGTCCGGCTCCTCGAGGCGGTGGGGTTGAAACCGGAGCATATGCGGCGTTATCCCCATGAGTTTTCGGGAGGCCAGCGGCAGCGGATCTGCATTGCCCGGGCCCTTGGACTGGAGCCCGAGTTGATCGTAGCCGATGAACCGGTCTCAGCGCTGGATGTCTCCATTCAGGCCCAGGTAATCAATCTGCTTAAACAGCTTCAGCAAAAATTTAACCTGACCTATCTGTTTATCACGCATGATCTCTCCCTGGTTAAATATATCAGTGATCGGATAGCCGTCATGTACCTTGGAAAGATCGTGGAACTGGCCGAAACCGGGATGCTATTCACCCGGCCGAAACACCCGTATACCGAGGCGCTCATTTCAGCGGTGCCGATTCCGGATCCGGATGTGAAGCGAAAACGAATCATCCTCCAGGGAGACGTGCCCAGTCCAGTCAACCCACCATCTGGATGTTATTTCCATCCCAGATGTCGTTATGCCGCCGACACTTGCATCGGAAAGGCCCCTGATTTTCGGGATCTGGGAGATGAACACTTTGTTGCCTGTCATCTGGCCGACGCATTGACCCTGCAAGGGATGTGAATCCATATTATTCTTAATGTTGACGGATATTCATTTGATGTCGGGGTGGTGGCAACCCTTCAGGGCATGCCGTTTCGAAGCGGAACACCTGAGTTCGAAGAAGCTTTTGGAGAGTAATGGGGTCGAGTAATGGGGTCACACCTTTGAATGATTATTTAAATTGACATCCTCAAAACGATTTAATAACAAGACGATTATGGCAAAACCGTTGCGAATTGAATACGAGGGTGCTCTCTGC